>JACCVN010000328.1 GCA_013698165.1 Parachlamydiaceae bacterium
TCGAAGTCGACGGGAAGAAGATCTCTACAGCAATAGCAAGAATTAAAAATTGCAATGATCCAGAAAAGAAATTTAATGCTGTACGCATATTGAAATCGCGCATTTCATATAAAAAGCTTTCCGATAAACTATCGATAGGCGCAAACGCTATAAGCATCATCTCTTCAGTAATATTTGTGGTCGCTGGTTTTGTGGCTGCTGCCACCCCAGCAGCTCCTGTCGCCTACGCCCTTCTTATTGGCTTAACGATCTACGGTATCGGTAAAATGATTGTCGACCACCAAAAGAAAAAGAATTTTGAAAAAACACTTGACAGCGACCTCTTTTCGCCTTCCACAAGTCAACTGGAGGCAGCTGTGAGAACCAAACCAGTCCCCCAATCCTCTTGGTAACAAGATACGTTTTACAGTAGATACCCATAACGTGTCCTCAACGCATTAACAGGCAAGAACAAGGATCAGCAGACAATTGCGTTGTTGTTGTTGTTTGTTCCGTTTAATGTTGCCAGGCGATATTGGATTCTTCTAAAGGGACCTTGGCTTTAGGGATGTTTGGCACAATGCGGGGCGTGTAGTCCTCTATGGGTCTCTCAGCAGGAATTGTGGCCCGGTAAAGATAAAGGCTTTGTCCCGTTGTAAGCCCTGCTGTGCAAGCCATTTCCCTTTTTTCAGGCCCTGTGCCATTGCGAGCATCTGCATAAAGCTCTACTTTAACTTCCTCAGGCTTCAATCCATTTAGATATACCTGCAAATCGTAAGTTCTTGCGCCGTTGTTTACATTGCTGCGTATATCGCCAAAGCGCAACCCCGACCACCTTTCAGCTATAGATCCGTATATTCCGCTAAGTTTCTTTGTCAATGCAGCTTGTTCCTTAGCACGTTCACGATAGGCTTCTGCTGCCGGCAAGTAAAACTTTTCTGTATATTCCTGTACGGCCCTATCCGCAGAGTAGATGGGTGTCAAACGCGCCATGCTTTCACGCATTTTGGATACCCATGCTTTGGGTATTCCTTCTTCACTGCGATTATAAAATTCAGGAATTACTTGTGTTTCCAACAGCTCATAGAGTTTTTCAGCTTCAGCAATATCTAAAAGAGGGTCATCGCCATGCTCTTTTCCATCGCCAATAGCCCAACCAAGTTCAGGCGCATAGGCTTCAGCCCACCAGCCATCGAGCACCGACAGATTAAGTCCTCCATTAACAAGAGTTTTCATGCCGCTTGTCCCACAAGCTTCCCATGGTCGACGTGGTGTATTAATCCATAAGTCCACCCCTCTGACTAGCTGCTTTGTTACAAGCATATCATAATCTTCAAAGAAAATGACGTGTGGGCGAACTTCCGGCCTTTTGATAAACCGCATCCACTGCTGAATTAATGCTTGACCCACTTTATCTGCAGGATGGGCTTTTCCTGATAAAACAAGCTGGACCGGAGCTTTTGGATTTGTCAATATTCGCAACAAGCGGTCAGGATCATGCAAAAGCAAATTAGGTCTTTTATAAGTTGCAAAGCGACGCGCAAACCCAATCGTCAAGACATTCGGATCGAAAATATGCTTCGCCAAAGATACCCATTCCGGATCTTCTCCACGGGCTTCCAGCATACGGGCCAATCGTTCCCTAGCATACTCAATTAAAACCTTTGAGGAATTATTGCGCATTTTCCATATGGCCATGTCAGGTAGATGTCGAATCGATTTCTGTTCTTCAATCGGAATTCCTGCCCAGCATTGATTGCCGCAATGTGTCTCCCAGAATTTTATGGCTTCAGATGAGCCCCAGCTGGGTGTGTGAATGCCATTAGTGACATATCCTATCGGAACTTCCGATTCCGGCCACCTCGGAAATAAAGGACTAAATAGTCTGCGGCTCACCTCGCCATGCAAACGGCTGACACCATTGGCCGCTCCACTGCCCCGCAAGGCCAAATAAGCCATGTTAAATGGCTCATTAGGATCATCAGGGCGCTCGCGGCCCAAAGCTAACAGCTGCTGAAGTGGTATTCCCAGCCGATTTTTCGCATAGATGCTTAAATATTGTTCAATGAGTTGCGGAGTAAATCGATCAAATCCGGCCGGCACAGCGGTATGTGTAGTAAATAAATTGCCTGCCCGCGTAGCAGCCAAAGCGACTTCGAAGGTCACATTATTTTCTTTCATAAAGCAGTGGGCGCGCTCGAGCACAGCAAAGGCTGCATGCCCCTCATTTAGATGACAAACATCAGGCTTGATTCCCAATGCAGTTAGAAGACGCCATCCTCCAATTCCAAGCACGAGTTCCTGCTTTAAACGGAGCTCAGAATCACCGCCATAGAGCTCGCTGGTAATACCGCGATGGGGTGGAAAATTTGCCGGATCATTGCTGTCTAAAAGATAAAGTTTGACTTTCCCAATGACCACTTCCCACGTCCTTAGCCATATAGACCAACCAGGCACAGGAATTTCTATTCTTAGCCATTCTCCATCCGCTGTACGCAAAGGAACTATCGGCAGCTGCTCGGGGCTATTAAAAGGATAATAAGCCTTCTGAGCGCCATTATTATCGATCACTTGCCGAAAGTATCCCTGCTGGTACAATAGGCCTATCCCAATGATTGGCACATCAAGATCGCTTGCAGCTTTCAACTGATCACCAGCAACATTGCCAAGCCCCCCGGAATAAATGGGCAATGCTTCGCCCAGCATGAACTCCATACTAAAATAGGCAATTGTCAATGGATCTTTGGAATGTTTTTTTTGAAACCAGCCCGGAGCTTTTGCATAGGCTCGTTTGGCCTCGATAGCCTCCTGCAGCAACTGCATGAAATCCGGCTGAGCAAGAAGAGCGGCCAGGCGCTTTCTGGAAATTGTTTGCAGCGCTCCCCAAGGGTTGCGCGTAAGCTTCCAAAGCTCAGGATCTAGTTGCTGCCACACTAGGTCAGCATGATGCCGATTGACCCATGACCAGCTAAAATCAAGCGCCAACTCCTTTAAAAGATGGTAACCTTCAATATCATCAAAATCGTTTTTTACGCTGTTTTTGCTGCTCCATAGACTCATCGCGGTACCTCGTTTTAGGCCTTGTTTTTAGCCATATTCACTTTTTTGGCTTAAAAAGTAAACGATAAGCAACACGATAAAAAAACGTAGCCGACATTCCGATGTGAATGCCGTGCTACGTTTTTCAAGACTCAGTTTAAGCTTAAACTTCTGCCAGAACTTCAGTTTCAGCTTCCACAGAGACAGCTTTAGAGTTAGCTTGGGCTACATGCTTTTCTTTGCATTTTATCAACACTAAGGCTTCAATCTCATCTAAAAGTTTCGGGTTTTTCTTCAATTCCTCACGCACAGCTTCACGACCTTGACCCAATCGCTGGCCTTTATAGCTAAACCACGAACCTTTCTTTTCAATAACGCCATAATCTGCGCCTAGATCGATAACGGCCCCTGTACGAGAAATCCCTTCATTAAACAAAATGTCGAATTCTGCAATTTGAAATGGAGGCGCCATTTTATTTTTGACGACTTTAACTTTTACGCGGTTGCCCACATCAGCTGTCTCGTTTCCTTTGATTCCTCCAATGCGACGGATATCCAAACGAATCGAAGCATAAAACTTGAGCGCTCTACCCCCGGTAGTTGTTTCAGGGCTGCCATAAACGATTCCGATCTTATCGCGGATCTGGTTAATAAAGACGGCGCAAGTGTTGCTCTTTGATAGTGTGGCTGTCAATTTGCGCAGCGCTTGCGACATCATACGCGCCTGCAATCCCATAAATTGATCGCCAATCTCACCTTCCAGCTCTGATTTTGGCACTAGAGCAGCAACGGAGTCAATGACGATGACATCTACAGCGTTGGAACGCGCCAGCGCTTCAGCGATATTTAAAGCTTCTTCACCGCAATCCGGTTGACAAATTAGTAGATCGTCAAGGTTTACCCCAATCTTCGCAGCATAGCCCGGATCTAAAGCATGCTCAGCATCGATATAAGCGGCTACTCCGCCATTTTTCTGCGCGTTGGCCACAATATGCAAGGCCAATGTTGATTTTCCAGACGACTCCGGACCAAAAATTTCCACCACACGGCCACGTGGAACGCCGCCAATGCCAAGCGCGACATCGAGTGTCAATGCACCGGTTTTGATTGTACTGATTTCTCGAGTCGCTGAATGCTTTCCGAGAGTCATAATTGAGCCATCGCCGAACTGTTTTTTTATCAGGCCGAGGGCTAAGTCGAGCGCTTTTTTGCGTTCGGGATCAAGCTGAGACATGTAAGACTCCTAAGGTTGCAAAGTTTAACACCATCGATCATAACGAATTAGGAATTCCAATGCTACAATCTGAAGTTATTTACTTTGATTCAATTTTCTGATAAGCTTTTATTTTTTTAAGCTTAATTGATGGTTTTTATGAAAAAGATACTCTTGGGACTTCTCACCTGCTTTGCCCTAAACATCTATGGAACTGTTTACCTGGAACCCTCGCCACAGTTTAAACCACGCGTTGAAATTGCGACGCTTTATATTGAAGATGGCAACAGGCTCTTATTTCTGCATCGACAAGAAAACAAATCTCAAGGAAATCTTTGGGGAATTCCAGGCGGAAAGATCGAGAAAAATGAAACACCATTGCAAGCGGTCATAAGGGAAATCAAAGAAGAGACTGGATACGATTTTTCAAATCAACCAATTCAATTTTTAAAAACAGTTTATATTGAGTACAATGAAAAAGATCACTTTGTCTATCACATGTTCCGCGTCAAAATGCCCTTTGATCCCGGCGCTGTCAAAATAAACTTTAAGGAGCACAAAGGCTTCACTTGGCTCACTGTTGACGATGCCCTAAAGCTCAACCTCATCGAAGATGAAGACTACTGCATTAAAATGACCCATGGATCTTTTTAAGGTTTTCTCTTTACGCATTTATTCATGATCCATTATACTTTTGGTATGCAAGCAAGGTCATACAATCTACTTCCGTCCTCTTCTCGTTCGTCGGCGCCCGCGCGCCAAAAATAACGTCACGCCTACATTTTTATTCATTTCTTTTTTAAATTGACGATAGGGGAACCCTCATGGATCTTAAAACCTTGCTAGAATTTTTTAATCAATATTTTACGCTTTACGCCATCTTCCCAGGAATTATGGCTTTGGGCTTGTATCTTACTCTTAAGCTGAATTTCGTACAGCTTAGACAGCTAAAAAAAAGCTTTATCTGTCTTACAGAACGCAATCTTGAAAGCGAAGGCAATATCAGTCGCTTTAAAGCCATTTCTACTGTGTTGGCTGGAAATTTCGGCACAGGAAATATCTCTGGAATGGCTATCGCTATATCGACCGGCGGACCGGGAGCATTGGTCTGGATGTGGGTCATGGCTTTCTTTGGGGCGGCTATTCAATATGCCAGCTGCATTTTAGGCATCACTTATCGCACCAAGAATGCCGCAGGCGAATATGTCGGAGGGCCGATGTATTATCTTCGCGATGGGCTCGGCTACAATAAGCTGTCTGCAGCATTTGCAGTTTTTACTATCTTTGGCGCAATAACTGTCGGCAACTTTGCCCAAACGAATTCTCTGCTGTTACCTCTGCAGCAAATGGGGTTTGCGCCGCTGCCATGCAGCATCGTCATTGCAGCACTTATCGGGATAGTCATTCTCGGAGGGATCACGCGCGTGGCTTCTTTTGCTTCATTGGTCGTGCCCTTTAAAGCTGTGCTCTATCTTGGGACTGCATTTATTATTGTAGCCCTTCACTATGATCAAGTCCCTGCTGCCTTAAAGCTAATGTTTGATCACGCTCTTGGATTTTCACAGATAGCTGGTGGGGTAGCCGGTTATGGCGCCCTCAAGGCGCTCACTACAGGTTTTGATCGGGGTGTCTTTGCCACAGATGCCGGCACAGGCATTGTACCGATCCTACAAGCAAGTGCGCGTTCACAGCATCCTGTGATGGATGGCGTGGCTTCATTGATCGCTCCCTTTTTAGTCATGATCGTCTGCACCACAACAGGCCTTGTCATCATTCTGACAGGCGCATGGCTCGATCCAACTCTTCAAAGTACCAATATGGTGACATACGCATTTACAAAAGGGCTTGGTTCTGCAATTGGCGGGTACATAGTGATTGTGGCCTTAGTGCTCTTTGCATATACTACTCTATTGGCCTGGTCTTACTGTGGTGAAAAGGCGGCTGAGTTCCTTGTAGGCCCAAAATATGCACGCTGGTTTAGGTATGTTTACATCATATTGGTGCCTGTGGGCGGAATGCTGCAAGTTGACATGATCTGGACGCTCGCAGATGTGTCAATCACATTAATGCTTTTCATCAATTTAATTGGAATCACGGCGCTATCAAAATATGTGATTGTCACAAGTCGGGAATACCAAACTGCATGAATTTTGACAGTCAAAGATTAAAGCAATGGTTTGAAGAGGAAAAAAGGGAACTGCCATGGCGAGATAACCCCTCGCCATACGCGGTGTGGGTTTCAGAGATCATGCTGCAGCAGACTCAAGTGGCTGTGGTAGTTCCCTATTTTCAGCGTTGGATGAGCCTATTTCCCACCATAGAAGCACTAGCCAAAGCGCCGCTAGATGTAGTTATTAAATGCTGGGAAGGCCTGGGATACTATGCGCGCGCTCGCGCACTACATACGGGCGCGCAATATGTTGTCGACCATTTCCAAGGCATTTTGCCTTCCGGAAATGATGAATTACGAAAGATCAAAGGCATCGGTCCTTATACGGTAGGGGCTATCCGCAGCTTTGCCTTCAAGCAAAAAGCGCCGGCTGTGGATGGCAATGTCATGCGCGTGCTTTCGCGCTATTTTCTGATTTCCGACGACATTGGCAAGTCTCAAACAATTAAAAAGATTTGGGAGTTGGCAGAAGCTATTTTGCCGGACGTTGAACCCTGGACCTTTAATGAAGCCTTGATTGAGCTTGGTGCCACAATTTGCCGACGCAAGCCTAATTGCAGCATTTGCCCTCTGAAAGATTCCTGTCAGGCCTATGTAGAAGGGAATCCGACCGATTTCCCTTATCAATCCAAAAAAGTCAAAATCGAATCCTTGCAACGTGCGGTCGCCATCATCAGCCATACGGATAGGCTGCTAATTCGACGCGAAGAAAAAGGAAAGATTATGAGCGACCTGCACGAATTTCCCTATCTGGAATTAACATCCCCAGAATTGGCGATAGATGCGCTTGAAAGGCACATTCAAAGTTCTATGGGACTGCAAGTCTCATTGCAAAGCGTTTTAGACGCGGTGTCGCATTCCTTTACGCGCTTCAATGTGCAGCTCTTCCCGGCATTCTTTTCTTGCATAAACGCTTGTGAGGTGCCTGGCTACCAATGGATGAAAATTTCTGATTTAGAACAACTTGCCTTTTCATCTGGGCACCGCCGCATTTTTGAAAAATTTTTAAAAAAATAAAACAAAACAGTGGCTACCCCCGAAACGTCACAAATGACTACAATATCTCAAAATCAATTAATATTTTTTCGGAAATTCGTGAACACATTCCACTTACGAAAGAAAGTTTTGGGATGTAAAGCTGCTTTACATGGGCGCAATGAAACAGATCTACGATACCATGGAAGCTACATCATATTGAAATGCAAGTTTTGCTCTTATGATAAATTGTATAGTCTTTTCGCTTTACGCAAATCTTTTCCTTGATAAATGCAAACGAAGAATCATGTTGAATGAAATTATTGTTCAGCCAAATTTGCTAAGGTAAAGAATTCAGCGGATGGTTACATAAGGTTTTTTAACGTCCC
>JACCVN010000338.1 GCA_013698165.1 Parachlamydiaceae bacterium
TTTAACACGAATGCTGCGAGGTTTGAGCTTTCCTTTTTTGGCAGTCCATGTGCCTACTTTGACGCCAATACCAGCTTCCCAGCAAGGTGCAAAATTCCAACGGACATCGATATAGGCCACTTGACCACGTACATTATCTGATTTACGTTTGTCAGTAAAAGCCACTCCGTAGACATTTGGAGTGTGTAATTTCCATCTTCCGCGCCAGTCAGCCCAATGGTATTCATATCCCCCTTGAATCGCAACGTCGCAAAATTTAAGGACCGCATCCACACCTGCCCACGGGCCCTGCCACTGGTTTAGATAACGTACCCCATCGACGATTCTATTGCACTCGCCATTAGTTTGTGCATTGTGAATTTTCAAACGTTGTGAGTGGTAAGATAGTCCTGCGATGGGAATGATCTCAAGAAATTGCCCCAGCGTAAAAAGATAGCCTGCTCCGATAGTGAAATCCTGGGTGCTGGTGGTATTAATGCCAGCTTTAGTCGTCGTAGGATGGAATCGATAGCCAGGAAGTATTTCATTATGCTTAGTCTTGTCTAAATAATTTCCTGAAGTGCCCCAACCCCAGAATGCTTCGGCCCTGACGCGATAGTCACATACGGCAAAGCGGGCTTTACCACCAACTTGGTATGTGTTCATTTTATCAGCTTTCAATTTTTCAGTCATTCTAGGGTGGCCTGGAGGATCAAAAACCTCTATTGTTGCTTCAATCCTATCTTGACGCCAGCCATTACAAAGGCTGAGATTTAAATTAAGGGGCTCTCCCTGAATTTGGCTGATTTCGAAAAATGTCAATGCTGAAAATATCGCTATCTTTATGTGATTGCTCAGTCGCATAGTTACCCCCATTTGTATTTTTCGAATACTCTACACGAAAGGGGATCTACCTTCAACGAAAAGGTTGACATATTTACAATATTTGACCAAGTCTTGACTTTAAAAATATGTTCATGCTACATTAGCTATGAATAATAAAACCGCTTTCGGGCGGACATTAACAAATCGCTCTAGTGGGCGGGTAATTAACGAAATGAATTTTGTAAACAGTCAACATACATCTTTAAGATTCATCACTGAATCTACAGTGGCGTCCACTACGACGACCACGGTAAATATGACGTTGATGTGTGTTTACATATATCATCGTTAAAATTCCCTATAGCCGCCCGATCCTTTTTTTTCTTAAGTTGAATTTCTAAGCAGTACGAAGAACCTGGCGGTGACAAGGGTCATTATTGATCATTTACCGTTGAGGTTTCTCATGCTGTCGTCAGATCGTTGCAATAAAAGTGAAATAGTTAAAGTACTAAAATTTGGAGGATCCTCTGTAGGTTCTCCTGAACGGATAAAATCCGTGATTAAAATCATTAGAGAGGCTTATGAAAGCTCCACTAAGGTCGCAGTTGTAGTTTCTGCTTTTGGAGGTGTTACAGACCAGTTAATTGCCCTGGGAACTTTAGAAGCAGAAGGGAAAAATGATCTTCAAAATATATGGTCTGAAATTCTGAAACGCCACAAAAGCACTATAGACACTCTTATTCCTTTAGATAGAGTTCCAATAGTCTTGAAAGCTCTGGAACATATTTTTATTGAATTGCGCAATGTTTTAGACGGAGTATATCTTTTAAAAGAGCTTTCAGCCAGGACTTTAGACCTGCTGATGAGTTTTGGAGAGCGATTATCCGCATTTATTATCAGCGAATCGATCCAGCCATATATCCCACAAACGAGATTTTTGGATTCGAGAGAGATTATCAAAACCGACAGGAATTTTGGTGCTGCCTGTGTTGATTTCAGTAAGACGAATGAAAAAATTCGCGACTACTTTCAAAGTGGTCCATATTTGCCGATAATTACCGGATTCATTGGTTCATCGACAGAAAATGAAACGACAACTTTAGGAAGAGGGGGATCAGATTATACCGCGGCAATTGTGGGTGCAGCCTTAAATGTAGACTTCATTGAAATTTGGACTGATGTTGATGGAGTAATGACTGCCGATCCAAGAAAAGAGCCCTATGCATTTTCAATCCCTGAGATGAGCTATAAGGAAGCGATGGAAATGTCCTATTTTGGGGCAAAGGTGTTACATCCACCCACAATTATTCCTGCACTTGAAAAAAACATTCCACTAGTCATTAAAAACAGTTTCAATCCTGAGGTGCCTGGAAGTTTGATCAGCATCAATTCTGCTAAAAGCAATTTCCTTATCTGTGGAATCTCATCTATTGATCACGTGGTCTTATTGTGCATCCAGGGTGGGGGTATGGTTGGAGTCTGCGGAATTGCCAAACGGCTTTTTGGTGCGCTTGCAGAAAAGGGTATTAACATTATTCTCATTTCACAGGGATCTTCAGAACACTCAATTTGCATTGCAGTGTCTCCTGCATGGGCAGAATTGGCCAAGGAGGCGATCGAAAGAGAATTTTCTCTGGAAATACGTGCACACATTATCGATGAAGTATCCCTTGAGAGAAATCTCTCTGTGGTAGCGGTAGTGGGTGAGAATATGGGCAAAACACCTGGGATTTCGGGGAAGTTATTTGGTGCCCTTGGTAAAAATGGTATCAATGTAATGGCGATTACTCTAGGGTCTTCTGAACTAAACATCACTGTAGTCATTAAAAGAGAGGATGAGGTTAAAGCCATCAGAGTGATCCATGAGGCATTCTTTTTATCCCCCAGAAAAACCTTAAATGTGTTTTTGGTTGGAGTAGGATTAATTGGGAGTACTTTGTTGGAAAAGATTCAAAGCCAATCGCAAATACTGTGCGATGAATATGCCCTTGATATTCGTGTTATTGGCCTTGCCAATAGTCGGGCAATGGTCTTTAATCAAAAAGGAATTGAATTAGAAAATTGGAAAGAAATTTTGGAGCAGTCTAAAGAACAAGGGGATATTAAATCCTTTATAGAACGGATGATCCATCTCAATTTTATCAATACAGTTTTTGTGGATTGTACCTCGAGCCAAGCAATATCCGATTTATATGAAATTATTCTGAATGAGAACATTTCAATTGTAACTCCAAATAAAAAGGCAAATTCATGTTCATATGCCAAATACAAACAACTAAAGGGTATCACTGAGCAAAATGGAGCGAAATTCCTTTATGGTTCAAATGTTGGTGCAGGTTTGCCAATTATTAGCACCATCAACGATCTTCTCACAAGCGGCGATAAAATTCTTAAAGTCGAAGCTATACTTTCCGGAACTTTGAGCTATCTCTTTAATTCATTTACTGAAGGTAAAGCTTTTTCAGAAGTGGTCATGGAAGCCCAGAAGAAAGGCTTTACTGAGCCCGATCCGCGCGAAGACTTAAATGGCATGGATGTTTCCCGAAAGCTTCTGATTCTGGCCAGAGAAAGCGGTTATCCGCTTGAAATGGAAAATATTG
>JACCVN010000361.1 GCA_013698165.1 Parachlamydiaceae bacterium
ACATAATAGCTCTAAGACTATTGAGAACGTCAAAGAATTCATTCAATTTTTAGGTTCGGAATCGATTTGTCTGGAAGCTAATGTCCATGATAAGCAGGCAGCATTGGTATCTCACATTCCATCGATCCTATCAAAATCCTACTTGGATTTTGTAGAGGCTGTTGATCCAGAAAGCATGAAAATTTCAGGACCCGGATTTCAAACATTCACACGTCTGGCACATGATAATCCCCAAATGAGAAATGAAATTACGGATTGTAACCAAAGGATCATCGAAAAATACCTAACCGAATGGTTAGAATTTCTTAAACAGAGGCATACTTAAGATGAGAATTTTATCACCATCAGCCACAGTCAGAATTAATTCTATGGCGACAAACAAAAAAGCAAATGGAGAACGTATTTATAACTTAGCGGCTGGCGATCCTGTGCTCAGTAATCACCATAGTATTTTACAAAAGGCTATTCAGAAAACTGCCAACGGATATTGCCCCTACCCTCCTGTTGAAGGGATGGCTGAATTGCGCCGATTAACAGCAGAATGGATGAATATCACATGTAAAACACAGTATTCCCAAGATAACGTGCTAGTCACTTGTGGTGGAAAATTTGCACTTTTTGCGATAATGTACTCTCTTTTAACAGAAGGGGATGAAGTTTTAATCCCAGCTCCCTATTGGGTATCTTATCCTGACATTGTCAAAATGGCCGGCGGCAAGCCCAAAATTGTACTAACGTCTGTAGAAAAAAGATGGAAATTGACGGCTCAAGATCTGCTTAAGCAAGTCACCAAAAATACTAAAATGCTGATCTTCAATAATGCTTGCAATCCTACAGGGATTTTATACTCGCGGCAAGAGATCAAAGAGATCTTAGACGTGGCAAAAACTCATAATTTGATCGTGGTCTCAGATGAAGTTTATAGCGGCCTTGTCTATGAAGAACCCGGCTTTATTTCCTGCGGATCATTTCATGAACATAGAGAACGTGTGCTCATTATTCAAAGCTGCTCTAAAAATTTTGGAATGACGGGATGGAGGGTCGGTTTTGCCGTAGGACCGGAAAACATTATCAAAAGACTCACAGCTCTACAAAGTCAAAGCACTACAGGAGTAAGCGTCATTAGCCAATGGGCAGCCATAGGCGCATTGGAAAACGCTGATGAAGTGAGCTCATATGTCAGAGAGTCAATGAAGAAAAGAAGAGACCTATTTATAAAAACTTTTAATACCTTGTTTCCGGGTCCTATTGAAGAAATTAAATCGGCACTCTATGCTTTTGTACCCCTAAATTCATTGGGCATACATAATATAAGTGATTCAATAGCATTTTGCGAACAGATGATGACGTCTGATAATATTGCCCTTGTCCCCGGTTGTGCTTTTGGGGTTGATGGATATGTTCGTTTTGCGTTTTCAGAAACTGAAGATGAAATTTATCAAGCACTCCAGGTGCTTAATCAAGCTATAGATAATTTAATTGGAGTTTAGACATGGATCATTACCAGGTGAAAAAATCGTATTTGACGGGTGAGATTTCAGTCCCTGCCTCAAAATCTCATACCTTAAGAGCTATACTGTTTGGGGCGATGGCTCATGGAAAAAGTATTATTCATGGTCACCTTAACTCTACTGACACACAAGCGATGATAGAAGCTTGCCGTCATTTTGGCGCTAAACTCGATGTTTATCCTGACCGGATTGAAATTGATGGTTTGAATGGAAAAATTGAGCATACTGAAGATGTGATCAATGCTGGCAACTCAGGCATTGTCTTGCGTTTTGGTGCGGCTATAGGCGCATTAGCAAAAAACCCTGTCGTCATTACTGGAGACCACTCTATACGCCATCAAAGACCTGTAAAACCGTTACTTGATGGTCTTTCACAACTTGGAGTTAAGACAACTTCAATGCGGGGAGATGGTTATGCACCGATCATTATTCAGGGGCCACTAAAATCTGGAAAAGTACAGATCGATGGTCAGGATTCTCAACCTGTCTCGGCATTACTGATTGCTTCAGCCTTTGCTGAGGGGCCAATCGAAATCAATGTGGATAATCCCGGAGAGATCCCTTGGATCTCACTGACGCTGAATTGGCTTGACCGGCTAGGAATCCCTTATGAAAATATTGATTTTAAGCAATATCGCCTTAAGGGTAATTGCAGCTATAAAGGTTTTGAATATCATGTTCCCGGTGATTTAAGCTCGGCGGCCTTTCCTATTGCGGCAGCGCTCGTGACGAACTCCGAAGTGACTGTTAAGAATGTAGACATGCACGATTCGCAAGGGGATAAAGAGCTTATTGCAGTTTTCCAGCAAATGGGTGCAAATATTGAGATTGATGAAAAAAATAAATCACTCCATGTAAAAAAAGGAACGGCTCTGAAAGGGGTAAGCGTGGATATCAATGATTTTGTGGATGCGATCACAATATTATCAGTTGTTGCCTGCTATGCTGAAGGCGAGACGCATATTTACAATGCAGCTATTGCCAAGCAAAAGGAATGCAATCGCATCAATTGCATAGCAACGGAATTGCAGAAAATGGGCGCAAACATTACAGAAACGGTTGATGGCCTGCGCATAAGAAAATCTGCACTTATAGGAGCCGATGTGGAATCCTATAACGATCATCGCATGGCGATGTCACTATCAGTAGCGGCGATGGGTGCGGAAGGAAATACAAAAGTATCCCCTGTAGAATGTATATCAAAAACATTTCCAACATTCCTGCGTGATTTTATTACGCTAGGAGCAGATATGCAAAGGGACACAGTAAAGGATCAAAAATGAATATTATTTTATGCGGACTTCCAATGAGCGGTAAGTCGACAATAGGAAAGTTGGTAGCAGAAAAGCTGAATCGACAGTTCATCGATACCGATAGGCTTATTGAGAACACCTATAACATGATAAAAAATAAAAAATATACTTGCCGGCAGATCTATTTTCTAGAAGGCGAAAAGGTTTTTAGAAGACTTGAAGACCATCAAATTGCCTCTTTGAAGAATGTCAAAAAAAGTGTTATTGCAATCGGTGGCGGAAGCCTTATTAATGAAGGGAATATCAAAATTCTTCAAGATGTCGGGAGCTTAGTCTATCTAAAAGTTTCCACCGAATTACTCTGGGAACGCATGAAGACAAAAGCCCTACCAACCTATTTAAATCATAAAAATCCTGAAGAAGAATTTTTTGAACTAGCAGCAAGGCGCTGCCCGATCATTAAAAATGCAGCAGAGTTTGTCATAGAAACGGATGATTTGACTGAAGAGCAAACTGTGGAAAAGATCATAGAACTATTCCGGGATGAAAAATCAACTTAATTAGCGAGATGAGAAATGGCAAGCAATACATTTGGTAACATTTTTAAAATAACAACTTGGGGCGAGTCTCACGGAAAAGCTATCGGTGTCGTCATCGACGGATGCCCTGCAGGCATTGAAATTAGCGATAGCGAGATTAATAGTGCATTGGCCCTGCGAGCCCCAGGGAGAAATCCTTACACATCGCCAAGAACGGAAGCTGACAAAGCAGAAATTCTTTCAGGTGTATTTGAAGGCAAGACCACCGGAGCACCGATCTGCATCATCATTCCAAATAAAGATGCCGATTCAAGCAAATATGAACCTATCAAAGATCTGCTGCGGCCTGGGCACGCCAATTACACCTACCTAGAAAAGTATAGGATTTTCGATTACAGGGGAGGCGGCCGCTCTTCCGCACGAGAAACAGCCTGCCGAGTGGCAGCAGGCGCTATTGCAGTAAAATTTTTGGAACATCAAGGCATTAAGCTCACGGCGTATATTAAACAGATTGGAAACATTGAAGCTAACATCAACACAACCGATTTCGAAATACTACGTGGATCCACTTACCGGAGCCCTGTATTTTGCCCCGATGAAAGTGCCACAGAGAAAATGACAGCTTTGATTGAACAAGCGAAAATTGAAGGAGATTCCTTGGGAGGGATTATAGAATTTATCGCCCAAGGAGTTCCAGCAGGTATCGGGGATCCTGTGTATGAAAAGCTTGAAGCCAATCTTGCCCACGCAATGATGAGTCTGCCTGCAACTAAAGGGTTTGAAATAGGATCGGGTTTCCGATCAGCAACAATGCAAGGATCCGAACATAACGACCTGTTCACAATTAATTCCGGAGATGTACAGACTCAAACTAACTATGCCGGGGGAACCCTGGGGGGTATTTCGACTGGTATGCCAATTACAGGAAGAGTTGCCTTTAAACCGACCTCAAGCATCATGAAACCTCAAGGAACCCTGACAACGTCTGGAGAAAGTGCATCCTTTAATCTTCCTGCAGGGTCTCGGCATGATCCCTGCGTAGCTATAAGGGCTGTGCCTATTGTTGAAGCAATGACGGCTTTAGTATTAGTCGATGCTATCCTCTTGAATAGGTGTGCAAGGCTATGAACAAAGTACTAACATGCAGTGTCATGGGCGCTAAAGAGTCTTATGATATTGAAATTATTCATGATGCACTAAGGAATCAGGCTGAATACCTATCAACGCTGGCATTAAGATTTGCAATTATTGCCGATGACACAGTCGCAGAGCTATATGGAAAGCCACTCATAAACGCTTTTTCAAATTCCGGTTTGGAAATACATCTATTTACTTTTAGTGCCGGGGAGCAGTATAAAACCAGAGAAACAAAAGAGCTTTTGGAAAATCAGCTCTTTGAAAAAGGGCTCGGAAGGGATACCTGCATTATTGCACTTGGCGGCGGCGTGACCACAGATCTTGCGGGTTATTTGGCTGCAACCTATTGTAGAGGTCTGCCTCTTGTCATGATCCCCACTTCGCTATTAGGCATGGTGGATGCAAGCATTGGCGGAAAAACAGGTGTCAATGTCCCCTATGGAAAGAACTTGCTTGGCTGTATCTACCAACCCAAAAAAGTCATCATCGACACCTCTACCCTCCAAAGTCTCCCCCAAAATGAGCTGTCCAATGGAGTTGTTGAAATGATCAAGCACGGATTAATCGCCGACAAAAATTTATTCGAGTATCTTGAAAGCCATTGCCACCTGCTTCTAGGATTAGATTCAGAAGCCCTTGAAATGTCGATTTTTGAAAGCTGCCGCATCAAAAAAGAAATTGTGGAGGAAGACGAAAGGGAAAATGGCAAACGCCGCCTTTTAAACTTCGGCCATACCATCGGCCATGCTCTTGAGCGTTTAAGCCAATACTCTCTGGCACATGGTGAAGCTGTTGCAATTGGAATACTAGCGGAAAGCCATCTAGCAATGCAGCTTGGATTTCTTTCTATGGATGATCTTGCGAGGATAAGGAAAATTTTCATGGATTATAAATTGCCTTTGCAATTCCCTTCACAATTCTCTATCGAATCAATTCTTGATGCGATGGCGCTAGATAAAAAATCCCTCAGAGGATTACCACGATTTGTTATCATTGACGCTATAGGCTCATGCCAAAGTTATGGCTCAAACTTTTGCACACATGTCGAAGAAGCCCTCATTCGAAACGCATTGAGTGAATACAAAGGTTAAATGGACATTATCATGATCTGCATTGCAATAAAAGGGCCTACATTAATAGATGCCCGAAAACAATTAGAAGAGGCTCTTCCTTTTGCCGATTTAGTAGAACTGCGGCTCGATGGCTTTACAAATCTGGATATCGATGGGTTAAGAAACTTGCGTTTGGCATTTCCTATTCCCATGATTTTCACACTAAGAAGTCATCAACAGGGTGGAAGTTATTCTCAATCTGAAGAGCGTAGGCTCGCAGACATTCGTCTTTTGGCTGAGCTCAAACCTGAATATTTTGATTTAGAAAATGACGTTCCTCCTGTATTCATCAATGAAATGTCTACTTTCCATCCTGAAATTAAGATGATTTTGTCCTATCACAATTTTAATGAAATTCCTCATGATCACGATGATATTTTCCATAAAATGCAAAAGTCCCCTGCACACTATTACAAAATTGCTGTGACCCCATCTAATTGCATAGAAACGCTAAAATTTATTGCCTGGGCAAAAAAATCTAATCATCTAATTGGAATTTGCATGGGCGCCCACGGCCAGATCTGTCGCATTCTCGGGCCAATTATTGGTTGTCCGATCACCTATGCAGCCATTGATGAAAACCAGCAAACAGCCCCTGGACAATTGTCGGCCAAGACTCTGATCGAAAAGTATCATCATTCTACTCTACGCCCAAATTCTGCGGTTTATGGCCTTATCGGTGATCCTGTAGATAAAAGTATTAGCGATGATACGCACAATATTTTAATTTCAGAATGGAAATTTGACGCTGTCTACGTGAAAATTCTTGTCAAAGCAAATGAAGTAGAAGAATTCTTGCAACTTGCAAAGCAATTGCCTTTTGCAGGCCTTAGCGTCACGATGCCTTTAAAGGAACTAATTCTACCCTACCTGGATAAAATAGATCCACATGCCTTGAAAATTGGTGCTGTCAACACTCTGGTTTTTAAAAATAGTAAAATCTTTGGGTACAACACTGACGGATTAGGTGCTCTAAATGCTATCGAGAATGCCACGCCAGTTAATGGAAAACAAATGGTGATCATCGGAGCCGGAGGAGCAACAAAAGCAATCGCCTATGAAGCCCTGCAAAGAGGCGCTAAGGTAACCATTTTAAATAGACATGCTGATAAAGCAGCAAAAGTTGCTGCACAACTTGGCTGCAAAAGCAAAGCCTTAGATGAAATGGCAGAGTGTGCAAAAGTAGGCTACGACATTTTGATCAACTGCACTCCAGTAGAGATGCCCATATCTGCAAATGATATTCTTCCACCAGCTTTTGTCATGGACATAAAAACAAAACCTAAAGACTCTGAGCTCTTAAAACAGGCAAAGGAAAAAGGCTGTCATATTATCTACGGCCACCAAATGTTCGTAGAACAGGCTGTCGGCCAATTTCACCTTTGGTTCAAAGACCAGATCGATGTGAACAAATGTAGAGCATTTTTAAATACTCAGGCCGAAAAGTGTCTCTCCAAACATTAACGTACATAGTTCGACGTTCCGATTAATTAACGTTAAGTGGAAA
>JACCVN010000380.1 GCA_013698165.1 Parachlamydiaceae bacterium
ATTTATTAATAGCCACAATAAACACTATCTAATATTTCTATTTACAAAAAACACAACTAAATATAACATCTTAATGCATGATCGCAAATCACACTATCTCAGTAGAAAGATTCTGAGCAAAGTGAAATATAATAGGCATAATTTTTTTGAAAATTTATGTTCAAATCTATTTTTTAATTAATCCAAAAAAAGGTATAAAATGTATACTTTAGTATCTCTTTCAAATTCCCCTCAAAATCAACCACAAACATTATATAAACAATCTATTGATCTAAATCCAAACCTGGTTAACGTCCAAATTAATAACTTACTTAAATCAATACAATCTCAAGAAACATTTCAACCCCAACAGCAAATTTATTCACAATATAAACCCCAGCCACTAAATATACCCACTTTCCTACACGTGAATCAACAACCTGTTCAACAAGCTTCCCCACAACCAAATATTTCAAAAAAGTCGGAAAACGGTCCATCCTTTCCTAATTTTAGTAATTCTCAATTATCAACAAATAGGACATTGATGAACAACCTCCATATGACCAATCAAAGTCTATTTAATCAAAATAATAATGTAGAAAATGCTGAAATATTAAAAAACAAGTACGAGATAAAAAAACTACAATATGTGGAACTAGGCCACTTTTATAATATATGCAAAAATAATTTAGATTGCGCAGAAAGTAATATTTCAACCTTAAGTGAAATACTCGAACTTGAAACTAGATCGCGGATTGAGTCTGAAGATAAATTTCATGAAAAAGAATCTAATCTAAAAGAAAGGGTGCATTCAGTATTATCTCAAAATGCATTATTTTTAAATAAACTCCAAGAAGTTCAAAAAGAGAACTCTTTGCTTAGAGTTGAGATGGATGAGCAGTTCGATTTACTTTCCCAGTTGAATCATTCTAAAAAACTAAACTCGAATATGCAAGCCGAAATTAACACTTTGATGGATGAAAAAAAGAAGCAGAGTGAAGACATGAAGAATGTCATGTCTCAAAATGAAAAAATTATCAAAGATTCCACAAAGTTTCAACATGAAAATAAGCAATTATTAAATGAACGAGAAGTGTTAATAGAACAACTCGTCAATATGCAATGTGAGATTAATTCTCTCAACACAACTCAACAACAAGAACTAAAAGAAAAAGATAATTTGAAGAGAAAGTATGAAAAAGTCAATTCTGAAAACGAAGAACATGTGAAGAAAATCCAAAAAACAAACTCTGCTCTTGAAGAAAAAAATATAACAATTTCAACAATGGAAGAAACACTGGAAAATAATAAAAAGGTGATTGAAAAAGTTTATGGGTTACTTGGTGAATTAAATAATTCTCAAGATCAATCACTTAAGCAAGAACCAAAATAAACTCTGAGAACTTTCAGCTCGATATCAAAGAAATCCCCGCCTGTTGTTTGCACAGCAGGCGGGTTAAAGACAATGAATTACGCTTTGATCTTAATATCAACACCAGCTGGCAGTGTCAATTTCTTTAGCGCTTCAATAGTCCCTGAAGTGGGATTCAAAATATCGACAAGTCTTTTATGCGTACGGATCTCAAACTGTTCACGCGACTTTTTATCAATGTTTGGCGAACGCAATACGGTATAAATCGTACGGCGTGTTGGTAACGGGATAGGACCTGCAACACCTGCGCCTGTACGCTTTGCTGTGTCAACAATATCGGCCGTTGAACGGTCAAGGATACGCTGATCGTAGGCTTTCAGGCGAATCCTTATTTTCTGTTTTGCTGCCTTAGGCTGCTTATCGTGCTTTGCCTGAGTAGGTTGTTTTGCCATGGATGATTTCCTTATCCTCTCTTGATGATTTCTTCTTGGATCTTACTTGGCACCGGCTCAAAATGGCTAGGTTCCATCGAATATGTCGCACGCCCTTGACTTGAGGAGCGGAGCGCTGTAGAGTATCCAAACATTTCGCTTAAAGGCACTTCTGCAGTCACCTTAACAGCGCCTTTAGCATTTTCTTGGCTGGAAATCCTGCCGCGACGGCGGTTAAGATCTCCAATAACATCGCCCAGGTACTGATCAGGAGTCGTGGCATCCACGCGCATGATCGGTTCAAGGATGATCGGTTTAGCTTTGCGTGCAGCTTCTTTAAAAGCCATTGAACCGCAAATCTTAAACGCCATCTCATTGGAATCCACCTCGTGGTAAGAACCAAAGACGATAAATACTTTAACATCGACTAGGGAATAACCGGCAAGAACTCCTGATGCAATTCCTTCCTCAATTCCCTTAATTGTCGGCGTAATATATTCTTTTGGAATAGAACCACCAACAACCTTGTTGACGATCTCAACCCCTTTGCCTTTCTCGTTAGGTTCAATCTCCAACTCTACGTGGGCATATTGACCGCGGCCACCACTCTGCTTGACATACTTGGTCTGGGCTTTGGCTGGAATTGTAATCGTTTCTTTGTAGGAAACTTGAGGTTTACCGACATTTGCTTCGACATTGAATTCACGCTTCATACGATCATGCAGAATTTCCAGGTGCAATTCACCCATTCCTGAAATAATCGTCTGTCCGGTTTCTTCGTTAGTTGTGACACGGAAAGTAGGATCTTCTTCAGAAAGTGCTGATAGAGCAACAGATAGCTTTTCGCGATCGGCCTTTGATTTAGGCTCAATGGCCATATCAATAACAGGCTCAGGAAATTCCATTTTCTCCAACAGTAGCGGTCTTTCAGCAGCGCAAAGGGTATCCCCAGTGATCGCTTTTTTGAGTCCGATACATGCCGCAATATCACCCGCATAAAACTCGTCGCGCTCTTCACGCTTATTAGCGTGCATTTCAAGAAGACGAGAGATTCTTTCTTTGGTTCCACGTGTACTATTCATAAGGCTCATGCCTTTAATCAAAGTACCGCTATAAATCCTGATGAAAGTCAAACGGCCGACGTATGGGTCGGTCATAATCTTAAATGCTAATGCTGCAAATGGAGAGGCGTCATCTGGTTGTAAAATGATATCTTGTTCTGTATCAAGGTCGTGAGCTTTGATCTCGCCGCGATCTAAAGGTGAAGGCATCCAGTTGACAACCGCATCAAGCAGCTGCTGAACACCTTTGTTTTTAAATGCAGAACCACAAAGTACCGGGTTGAATTTATTGCTGCAAACACCCTTACGGATGATTCTGTTCATTTCTTCAGCAGTAATAGCATCCGGATCTTCCAGAACTCTAGTCATAAACTCTTCAGTGTCATCGATAGTCGCAAGCTCATCTAGAAGCTCTTGACGCATCTGTTGACACTTTTCTAGCATGTCCGCAGGAATGTCAGTTTCTTCCCAATCTGCACCAAGGGTTTCGTCATGGAAGAAAAGGGCACGCATGGTGACGAGGTCGACCATCCCTTTGAATTCTGCTTCGGCGCCAATTGGACAGTGCACAGCAATAGCATTAGCATGCAGCTTCTCGCGCATAGTAACAATTGCATCGAAGAAATCTGCGCCTGTACGGTCCATTTTGTTAACAAATGCAATACGAGGTACGCCATAATGGTCAGCCTGACGCCATACTGTTTCTGATTGAGGCTCTACGCCTGAAACAGAACAAAATACAGCTACAGCGCCATCGAGAACTCGCAAGGAACGTTCAACTTCAATAGTAAAGTCCACGTGTCCTGGTGTATCGATGATATTAATCTTATTGTCTTTCCAGAAGATTGTTGTGGCTGCAGAGGTAATGGTAATTCCACGCTCTTGCTCCTGTTCCATCCAATCCATAGTGGCAGCGCCTTCATGCACTTCACCCATCTTGTGAAGACGACCTGCATAATACAGGATCCGCTCAGTCGTGGTGGTTTTCCCCGCATCGATGTGCGCCATGATACCGATATTGCGCACATTCTTAATATTCTGGTCTGCTGGTCTTGCCATGAGCTTATCCTCCTGTTACCACTTGTAGTGGGCGAACGCTTTGTTCGCTTCTGCCATACGGTGAGTATCATCTTTTTTCTTGATTGTCGCGCCCTGGCTGTTAAAACAGTCGGCCAATTCTCCTGCAAGACCTTCTTCCATCGAACGACCGGCTTTACCGCTGGAATATTGAATAATCCAACGCATAGCTAGCGATGTTCTTCTGCCTTGTGGGATTTCAATTGGCACCTGATAGGTGGCACCACCGATACGGCGAGATTTAACTTCTAATGAAGGCTTTGCATTCTCTAGCGCTTGCTCAAAAGCTTCCAAAGGATTTTCAGCTTTAACTTTAGCAGCAAACTTCTCGATAGCATTATATACGATACGGCGGGCTATTGATTTTTTACCGCATTCCATAACTTTGTTAATGAATTTGGCAAGTACAGTGCTACCGTAAATTGGGTCTGGTGCAATTTCTCTTTTGACTGCACGACGTCTTCTTGACATATTGTCCTCTTAAATATACGTGTTGGATCTTATTTCTTCATGGAAGACCTCAACGATTCACCTGGTAGCCGAACGAATTCGGAACCTGTGCGTGATTGGCGTTCAAGACAACTCAAACGCTGATCGCGGACCAGGATACTCATTAAGGAGCATTCTAGTGTTACTTTTTGGGCCGTTTCGCCCCATATTTCGATCTTCCTTGTTTGCGGTCTTTTACAGCCGCGCAGTCCATTGTTCCGCGAACGATGTGGTAACGTACACCGGGTAGATCCTTAACACGACCGCCACGTACTAGCACGATGCTATGCTCTTGTAAGTTATGTCCTTCGCCACCAATGTATGCAATGACCTCTTGGCCAGTAGATAAACGTACCCAGGCTACTTTTCTAAGCGCTGAGTTAGGTTTTTTAGGTGTTTTTGTTTTAACTTGCAAACACACACCTCTTCTTTGAGGGCATTTTTGCAAAGCTGGAGACTTGCTGCGCTTTTTCTTAGGAGAACGCGGCTGTCTAACAAGTTGTTGAATGGTCGGCATTGTTGCCTTCTCCCTTAGTTGTGAGAATGTTGCTAATAATCCCGCAGGAACACAAACTTCCTGCAGGCTTGATATTTACCCCTTCAATAGAGAATTTTATTCCGACTTGACAGGTAAACAATGCCAGTATATGGCAAACAAAGATTTTCGAAAAGAAAAACAAACTCCGAAATATAAGCTTATTTTGCCACCCGTCATCTTTTCTGGCAGAAGACAAAATTTGATTGGATTGCAGGGGCTAAATAAGTATACTGTTATTTTACTTTTTGGACTGTTTAGAATTTAGCTTTAGTTAAATAAAGGTTAAAACCATTGCTTATTAATCCTGAATCACGTCCAATTTTCCAGAAACAAAATAAAAGACAAATCTGATAAATGTAATAGGCGTATTGATACAGACGCTATCCAAATATTACAAAATGCGTTACACTGCTGATATCCTGAAAATTTTAGAACGAGAGGCCCGAAATGAAGCGTTTAGCAATTATTGGCAGTACAGGCTCTATCGGCACAACCACACTTAATGTAGCTCGCCACTTGGCAGAAGAAATTTCTATTGAAGCGATAGCTGCCCATAGCAATATCGTTCTACTTGAAAAACAAGCCCGTGAGTTTCACCCCAAATTAATTGCTGTTTTTGATCCCGATGCCGCCCTCAAACTTCAAAAACGACTACCAAAAGCTGAGATCGTGGCCGGCATGGAAGGTTTAAAAGCAGTAGCCTCTTTTTCATCCGCAAATTTCGTCATCTCAGCAATTTCCGGCGCCATTGGCTTAGAGCCTACAATGGCAGCAATTCTTGCAGGTAAAGATGTCGGATTGGCGAATAAAGAAGCTCTTATAACTGGAGGCGCTCTTGTCACAGCAGCTGTGCGTACTAGCGGCATCAAATTAATGCCCATCGATAGTGAA
Source organism: Parachlamydiaceae bacterium (assembly GCA_013698165.1). Classification (GTDB taxonomy): domain Bacteria; phylum Chlamydiota; class Chlamydiia; order Chlamydiales; family Parachlamydiaceae; genus JACCVN01. The sequence continues at coordinate 5,839 of JACCVN010000380.1, forward strand.
CACAGCGCAATTTTTCAATGCCTGGAAGGCGAAAACAGGAATTCCCTCAGCAGAATTATATTAACTGCTTCCGGTGGCCCTTTCCGAAATTTCAATGAAGAGCAGCTTGCTGCTATCACAGTTGCTGATGCTTTAAAGCATCCCACATGGAACATGGGAGCCAAAATTACTATAGACTGCTCAACCCTTATGAATAAAGGGCTTGAGATGATTGAGGCCCGTTGGCTTTTTGATATTGATCCTGAGAATATTGATGTTGTCATCCATCCGCAAAGCATCATTCATAGCATGGTCGAGTTTATCGATGGTTCTATCATTGCCCAGATGTCAAAGCCTTCAATGGCGGTCCCAATACAATACGCAATTACACATCCGGAAAGAGTGCATAGTTTTCACCCACCCTTTGATTTTAAAAAAATGTCTACATTGGAGCTCTCTCCGCCCAATCTTGAAAAATTCCCTTGCCTCAGACTTGCCTATGAAGCTATCAAAATAGGTGGCAGCATGCCATGCTTTATGAATGCAGTAAATGAAGAACTCGTTGGCGAATTTATTAAAGGTCGGCTTTCATGGCAAGGCATCGCTGCCGGCGTTGAAGATTTAATGTCTTCACACCAGATCATGCAAATCTCATCCCTCGAAGAGATTTTCGCTATTGATGCAATTGCCAGACGCGAAGCAGCAGATTTTTGCCAAACAAAAGTTTAAATGATCAAGGGAACATCAACAGATATCCTGAAAAATCGAAGCTCTAGCAACAAGTTGAGGTGTTGTTTTTGTGCAATAAATATAGGGATAAAATCACATGAAGGTATTTGTCCAAAAACTGCACAAAATGAGCACCCTAGCCGCGAATGCGGCGGCAGCATATAGCCACACGCGTGAGCGTGTGGTTGAAATCGAATTTCCTTGAGTCGCGAATGCGCCGACAGCATACGTTTGCTGCCGCCGCATTCGCGGCTAGAGTGTTAATTTTGCAATTTATAGAACAACTTTCAACTTAGCACCTACAGGATAATGGTCGGAAGGGTTCTCCACGTTTGGCAATGGAATACTGACGTCTGCTCTTTCACTTTTAAAACCAACTGTCTGCTCCTCAAAGGTAAACCTGCCGCCATTTTCTGGTTTTAAGGTAATCAGATAATCCTCTTCATCTACAGCAAATTTTCCCACTTTTGAATGCTGAGCTGTGACCATTCTTCTTTTTATCGTTGTAGGTCCCACATCTGTTCCCACAAGGCCAAGAGAATCTAAATGTTTTCGAAGGGCTAAAATATCTTCTTCATTTTTCGTATTGGCATCAATACCAATTAATAGTTGCAAGGTCGTGGGCATTTTAGCCCTCTAGCTTTTGTGTTGAACTCAATATCGGCAGATCAAAGCTCTTACCGGCCATAGCGGCCTGATCGCGTAAAGTTTTATCAAGGTGCGAAAGTTGGGGCGGAGAATTTCTTAAGAAATAAAAAATCTTTTTGTCGCCGTATCGCTGTATAAAGGTGGCAATTTTCTCTACGTCTTCAACTTTAAATCCAAAAGCCTTTAGCTCTTCTGATTTACTCATTAATAGCTCTATGAAAATTGACGGGACAAGTTCTGCAAGAAGAGGTCCGTGTTCCCGATCCTTTTGTATAGCCTCAGCCGTCAAAGTAGCTTTATAATCCGCAAGTTGTTGTTCAATGAGATCTTCATTTCCAACAAGTTGCTTAATTTCACTCTCTGTCAAATGATTAGCTAATGCTTCTTTTGATACAACAGCTTCGAAAACTTTTTGGCGTACGGGATTTATTTCTAAACCATAATCCCCTTCAACTCAAAAGGATCGCTAAATATACCCAAAATATTAGCAGTATAAACAACTAAACATAACAAAATATTCATAGATTGCCTCAATAATATCAATTAATAGCGATGTAACAAGACTATTTTAATAGACGTCTGTTTTATAATCAATGCCTAATGAACGGAATGAGAATGGAACGTTAATGGACGGAACGACCAAATGACTTTACAAAACTAATTATTGCATTTTCCGATCATTCTGGTTTATCAATAGTTCATGTTTATTCCATTTCATTTTTTACCAAAAAAACTTGACTTTAATGTCATGACTCAATAGCATCAAATGCAATTACAATGTTTTATATAAAAAAAAGGATTTTTAAAATGAGCATAGCAAGTCATTTAGCGGTTGTCAGGACTGCTTTTGAAGAATTTAAAGTTTTTGTTGTGCAACAAGTGGCCCTCCATCCAGTTGCTGCAATTGCTATTGCTATACTTTTTCCAGCAGCGATTATTGGCAGTTGTGTTTGGGGAATAAGGAAAATCAGAAGTCTCAATCAACCGGAATTGAACACACAAACCAACAAAACAACTCCAGAAGTCAAGCCAAATATCCCTAAAGTCAATTTAACGCCGCTAGTAAGCCCAAAAGCTTCAACACAATCCTGGAATAAAAAACATTTGGCTCTCGGAGGGCTTGCTATTTTTGGTCTTGGCTTGGCTATCTATTGTTACAGCAACTACTCCTTTATGGATTTAAAAACTTCTTCCCTATTTAAGCGAACGATTGGAAACGCTAACCCAACTTTACCTTCAACTTTGCCTATAATCCCTGAAGTTGAAATAGGAAAGATTGCGAATTGCCCCATTGATACATTAAAAAAATTCCTTAATGATGGCGGTAGTAATTCTGTAACAGCTAAAGCTAGGTTTTTAGAAGGTACTCATGGAATCTCTTGTGATAATTATTTACCATGGGAAAGCAATTTTATTAAATATTGTGATGTATATTTTAGAAGGAAAATTTAAAAAACCAATTATGTGGGGGATTGATCAATTTAGTAGACCTTTTATGGGAATCAAATGTAGAGGTACAAGTCGAGCCGATTCGTTTACTTTCACATTGTTTCAACGCGATGCTGGCTCAGGTTCCACTCTGTCAGTTGGAGGTTTACCTTACATGAGGGGGGGATTAGGAGGGAACTTCGACCCTGCACACACTACGCCTAGAACTTTTTTGCATACTTTAACCCAACTTTTTATAGATGGATTTCCTGGAATAACTCTTGGATAACTTTATCTTATTGGTGAGGCAAAGTAAAAACTAATAGAGTTCAAGCTTTGCCTCTCGGCATCCATTATCCCTGTAAAAAGCCAGCAATTCTCTGTACATTTAAATTAACACTTTATTATTACTGTCCTATATCATTTCCATTCATTACTAATATTTTATAAGAAAAGGAAATTTATTAGGGTATGGTAAATAATTTAGCCCTTGTAAAGACTGCCTTTGAAGAATTTAAAGTTTTTGTTGTCCAACAAGCAACCCTCCATCCAATTGCTGCAATTGCTCTTGCGATTCTTTTTCCAGAAGCGATCATTGGCAGTTGTATTTGGGGAATAAGGAAAATCAGAAGTCTTAATCAACCTGAATTGAACCCACAAACCAACAAATTAAAAAAACAATCTATGTGAATCTATTGTGTATATCGATGTAATTATTAACTTTGATGTTTGTGAATTTATCACGATCTAGACTGCACAAATTCAACCACTATGGACTAAAGTCCATAGATTGCTGCTCGTCTGAAAGATCGATTTCGACTAAAGTCGACTGAAAGATTCCGACTAAAGTCGGTTAAAAGACAGACTGAAAGTCTGTTTCTATTT
>JACCVN010000390.1 GCA_013698165.1 Parachlamydiaceae bacterium
GAATATTATTGCGCAAATGTTGATTCTAAAACCGACACCTTTTTTATTGATCCTGACATTGAGAATCCAAGAGCTATACATGTTTATGAGAAAGCCGGCTTTGAGTTGGTTGGCAACTTTATTATGCGAAACTCCACATTCTTTAAAGACCAACAATCCCTTCTTATGGTTAAAAAAATAGCTCCATTAGCCAATAGCTAAGAGCCAAGAGATCTCCGAACTAAATTAGCATCCGCACTAAAGACATACTCTCATTTACTATTTTTTTAAAAACGCAAAAGATTGATATCGTATTTACTTTTGCTGCTCCCGCCGCTAAAAAGCTATTTAGCATATATACTGCCCGTAGCTCATTTAAAAGGCCTAATGTAGCCTGCTGCGTCTCGCAGCAGGGTGAAGATGGTCAAAGGATCACGTGTGCGCTTCGCTGACGCCTGCTGCCAGAGACAGCAGGCTACATTAGCCGCATTCCCGGCTATATGACTTGTAATTTCCTCATTTAAATCGGCTCTTCACTAGTTCGTTCTTCGTCTGCACCCATATAGGTCTTTAATTCCAATTTTTTTTCTTCTACCCTTTTTTGCATATCTTTAACAATTTCATAATTATGGGTTACCGCTTTTAATACATCTTCATAATTTTGAGTAAGGTTACCTTTCCACGCAGAAGTAGATTCATCAAATCCTTTAATCCCTTCTAATTCAGAAGCCGATAATTTGTACTGTAATTCCATTGACTTTTCACCTTCAAGAGCTTCTTTAAATTGAGAAGCCTTATCTTCCAACATCACACTTAGATCATTCAAATATTCTTCCCAAGATTCCTCAGTATACTGATCATAAACACTATCAAATTCAAAAATCCCTTGATTGACGTTCTTTATAATCACATTCAAATTTTCAGCTGTAGACTGAAAAACTTGACGAAACTCCTCTATCGTTGTTTGCGATTTAGCGATAGCTTTTGGTAAAGCTAGCGCTGAAACAGCCAAGTCCCTTATTTGCTCTAATGGATCCTTAACTTCACTCAACTTCTTAATCTCTTGGTCAAGGCGATCAATTTTTTCATTATTAGTAACGTAAAGTGTTAGCAATTCATTCTCTTGAATTGCTTTTTTCTGACTATTTAATTTTTCAATTAGTACGCTTAGCATGTTGATCTGCTCATCTGCACTGCCAATTGTAGCAACAAAATTGTCATTTATCTGATTCGTTCTTTTAAACTCATCTAATTTCACTTTTAATTCATTTTGTAAATTTTTTATATCCCAAATATTATGGTTTAAATAGTACTGTGTAGGCTCTAGCTCAATATCAAGATTTCGAGTTGTGAGATAATTTGTTTCATAAATTGAACCTAATAATGTAATTACATTTTCCTTGAGAGTGGTAAATTTTCTAACATCTTCAAGACTAATTATTTGGGTAGGATTGCCTTTTTCATCTTTTGATTTCTTTATGTCATCTAATGCCTTTTCTCTTTCCATTAAGGCGTATGTATTCTCTATATTGTCCTTTAATTTGTCTAACCATGCTTTTGGTAATGAAAATTCAGTTAATGTCACCTCATTAGGCCCAGTGGGGTCAGCAAATGTAAAAATTAAAATACCATTTTCACTTGTTACATTCTTTATTTCACCTCTTGGCAGTTCAATATTCAATTCATTGTACTCTTTTTTTAAATCCTCTAATTCAGTTATAAACCTATTCATATTTTTAATAGATTTGTCCATCGGGGATTCAGTGGATTGAATTAACTGCGTGTTGCTTTTAATCAAATTATCAGACAATCCAATTTTATTTAGAAAGTAATCTATTTGAACATTGGTTGTATGTTGACGTTTAAAAGCACTAGGGCCTAAATCAAATGTTAAATTCTTTTCTTGGATTTTCAAATCTGCGTCCATTTTGGCTATTTGATTTAACAAATCTTTTCTTTCTTCTTCGTTTCTCTCAACATCTATTCTAAGTATCTTCTCGGGGGTTACTTGACCTCTCTCTTTAAGAAGAACCATTGTTTTATTCAAATCGTCCACTAAGATTTTGTGTTCTTCAACCAAATTATTGTTTCTTTCATTCAATGATCTACGCAATTCAATTTTACTTAAATAGTCCGCAATTTTATCCTCAACCATGCCTTCTTTTGGTAACTTTAAAGTGCTTAACTCGACTTCAGCTTTTGCAATTTGGTCTAATAAGTCTCTCGATTTCAGCCCATGTGCTCTCTCTAAGTTGTTTATTTCTTTTTCTATTCTCTTAACATCCTCTTTTTTTCCGTTTTTCATCAAATCAATAGCTGACATTTGTTTTTGTTTTATTGATTCTTTGAAATCCTTATTCAATTTATCAATGTCTTTTTTCAAAGATATGCAAAGGTCAACTTTTTGCTGATGTTTGTTTTTCATTAAT
>JACCVN010000396.1 GCA_013698165.1 Parachlamydiaceae bacterium
TCTTCCATGGGGACTTCTAAGCCTGAAACTGAACTTTCCGACATTGAGATCTTTTTCCTTGCCCTCTTTTTGGCCCGTCGACGGGCGTTGATTTTTAGAAATGAGATCGAGCGCTCAGGGGTCCAGTATCAAGTTTTTTTGACATCGGAAATCCTCCCTCTTATGATTAAATACATCAACACATCTTTTTATACACCTTCTTCAAATTTTGAAGTCAATTTAGAATCGTCTCTAGCATAGCGACCTTTAGATAGCGACAAATTATTTAATTTTTGCCATTGTCGAATCAGTAATTTTTCTCAGAATCATACTGACTCGACAGAAACTAGTACACTGTCAAGGCAGTATTTTCGACTATTTCTGCGTCAAAGCCCTGTGGTTTGCCGATCGTAAAAGAGGCTGTATTGACTAATACAACCCCTTTTACGATCGACAAACAACGGGAGCTTTCACACTAGAAATAGCCGAAAATTCTACCTTGACAGTGTACTAGGCTAACTATAGCTTCAAATTGTTATGAGAAGAATTCAAAGTCTTGCAAAAAAATAAGGAGAGATTATGTTAAAGCAAATTGGAGTCAATTTGACAGCCCTATTAATGCCGCTTTTGGCGTTTGCCGATTCAGGGGCAATGCCCCTTGAGATGAGGAATTTTTCACCATCATATAGTCAAGAATCAACAACTTTTGAAAAACATGCTGGCAACTGCGATGAATTCAGAAAAGGTGATACAGGGCCGACCGGCCCCACAGGTCCTAGAGGCAAGCGAGGTAAAAGAGGTATAGAAGGCTCTACAGGACCCACAGGCGCCACAGGAGTCACCGGTCCTACCGGCGTTGGCTTTAGAGGCCCCAGAGGGGCTACGGGCGCTACAGGCAGCACAGGCGCGACAGGTGCGACAGGCGCTACAGGTCCTACAGGACCTACAGGAATAACTGGAACTACAGGAGCTACCGGCGCAACTGGAGTAGGAGTTGCTGGAGCTACCGGCGCTACAGGTGCGACAGGGCCTGGTGTAGGAGCCACTGGAGCAACTGGACCAACAGGGGCCACAGGCCCAACTGGCCCTACTGGCCCTACTGGTCCAACTGGTCCAACTGGCCCAACAGGTCCAACTGGTCCTACTGCAATAGCCCCATTAAGTAACTTTGCTAATTTCTTTTATCTCACCACTGATCCAGGACTAAATACAACAGTGATTTCAGGTGCACCATTTGAATTTCCTGACACCGGTCCGACAAGCATAGGATCAACTATTACAATGCTTGACTCTGAGACATTTCAACTTGGACCCATCGGAATATATAATATTTCTTATGAAGTTATCGTCGATTTAGGTGGAAGTACTTTAGGGTCGACAATGACAGGTCGAATTCAACTTTCTACAAGTCCCGATGGCGTAACTTTTTCCCCAGTTATCAACAGCTTGGTTGGAGCATCAAATACTAACTTTGACACAACTAACGCAGTTGAAATAACAGGAAATGTTCTAGTTCAAACAACCACACCGAATACACAGTTACGTGTTTTTAATGCTTCCGCCGATTCTCTTAACCTTTCTTCTGTAGAAGGAGAAGTGGCTGGAAACTTAGTCATAACACAGGTGCAGTAACGATGCATTTTTATTTATGACTGAACATTGTAAATGAAAAAAGAAGACAGTTGCAAAAGCCCGATCGGACTTTTGCAACTGCCTCATGAGAAATGCTCTTTTCCCTCTTTCATTCTCTAATTAATTCCATAAACATGATTTTGATGCGTGATAGTTAAATTTCACCGCCTTTATTTTCTCAAACATATTATATTCTTATTAATTTGGGTGGACAAGATTGGCAAACAGATCATTTAAAAACAAAACTCGAAAAGGTCAAAAAAGTCATGTTTAAATCTTAATGCTGCTGATATAAGAAAGAATCCTACTGAGAGAGAAAGAACTCCATTTGAAAAAATTGATGCTTCATCTCGAGAAAATAGGATGCTCTTAGGCTAAGAACCTTTTTTTTATAATTTAGCCCAGGCGTAGCGCAGCAGGAGTAGATAAGCAAGAAACGCTGCGCTGACGCCTGCTGCGAGACGCAGCAGGCTACAATCCTCAGCTTTTAAAGAGGAAAATCGCATTTTTCTTGGCTAGATTGGGCAATGGGCTTTTCTTCCAGATTTTAACAGGCTGAGATAAAATCCCTTGATCTTGTGTGGTCAGTTCCCAGGCAACACACAACCATGTATCTTCATTAAGAGTTTCGATCAAGCTTTCGAGCATTTGTTGGTTACGATAAGCAGTCTCAATAAAAATCTGTGTTAGTTCTTCAGAAGACGATTTTTTTTCTAGCTCTTTGATCTCTTTACGGCGACTATCGCTTTCTTTAGCTAAGTAACCATGAAAATAGAATTTTTGCCCCGGCAAACCTGATTGCATAAGTGCCAGCATTATTGAAGAGGGGCCCACAAATGACTGGATCGTCACACCGGCAATACGGGCTTGGCGCACCAGCTTATATCCCGGATCAGCAATGCAAGGTAATCCCCCATCTGAAAGCAGGCCCCAGCGTTGACCTTCAAGGACCGGTTGTAGAAGAAACCCAATGTCAGCATCAGGAGTATGTTCATTATAGAGAGCTATAGGGATGTCGTTTGTAGCCTTTACAGTTTCAAAACGGCTTAAATAGCGTCTACCCGCTTGAGCACTTTCAGCAATCAAGCCGTCGAGTGTAATGACAGCTTTATCGACGCTTGCCGGCAAAAAAGGTTGATGGTGGCGTACATCTCCAAGGACATTTGGGAGCAGCAGTAGCATAGGTTTATTTTTCTTTTCTTCCATGAAGACTTATCCTGTAAGTTTTATAATAATTAATTCGGCTAGGAGTTCTGGATCGGCGCTATTCTTTGATTGTAGTTCAGCGGCATCGATGTTTAAGAGGCCATCAATATAACGCTTAAGACCATACCCTTGGGCCATGTTGATATTTCGATCTAAAATTGCACCCTTCATGTAAATGAATTGCTTAGCGATATCAGCAGGAGAACCCCCTTTTGATAACCGTTCAGCAATTTGCAAGCCTGTTTGAAACTGGGAACGCAGCTGCCTTAACATTAATATAAAAGGTACACCATCGAGAAGCATTCCTTTAGAAATTCGAAGGGCGGCAGGTGTATCGCGGCGGAAAATCGATTCTCCAAGCTGCCAGCCAGTCTCTACAGCCGTTGAGCTGACAATTGCTGAAACATCCTCAATTTGAATTCCTTTGCGATCGCCAATATAACAAATAAGCTTCTGGAGTTCGCTGTAAAGCTGAGATTGCTGTGTACCAAGGAGTTTTACCAGGCGTTGGCTAGCGGTTTGTGCAATCTGTATGCCTTCAGCAGCTAGAAAAGTGCCGATCCAATTATGTATCGATTGTTCTTTTTCCCAGGTTCTTTCTTCGACAAGCTCGAAAACAATGCCGATCTTTTCCCCTTTTTTATAGAAGTTAGTGCTGTGATTAATCGCTGCAGCAGAAATGACCAAGCAGATCGAACTATTAGGTTTTTCAAAATAGGCTTCCAGGCGAGTCATTATCGGCTTATCGAGCTTATCCGCATCTTGGATGACTACAATCCGCTTTTCAGCAAATAGCGCGCCTGCATTGAGTTCATTCATTAGCTCATCAATTGTGAGGCGGTCGGCTTCGAAAGTTTGTAATCCTAATGAAGAATTCTTTTTGCCATTAAAAAAACTGTCTTTAAGTTTGTCAAAAGCTAAACGCCGTTCAAAAGCCTCTTTCCCGAGAATAAAGTAAAGCTGACAGAAGTGATTCGGCGCAGCGGATGCTAAATGCTTTTCAAAAGCTCGTAAATTGTTAAATTTCACGTTTAGGTTAAACCAATGTTATTTTTATAGATAACTATAAAGGAAGGCATGAATTATTACGACGGAAATGGACAAACATGGACAAATATGAAGGTATATGGACAATGGGCAATGCGAGGACATAGTAACAAACTACTTACACATCCATGTTCGTCCGTGTGTCCATGTGTGTGTCCGTGTTCGTCCATATTTGTCCATGTTCTATTTGCTAGAAATTATGTTTTGCTGTACGCTGGTTTTTCAAAACCGCAACTTTTTACCCATTAATTAATATATATGATCACATTAACAAAAATTTCTAAGAGTTTTGGCTCCCGTGTATTATTTGAGAATGTCACCATCACATTCAACTCCGGAAACCGCTATGGTTTAACCGGACCAAATGGCGCCGGGAAAACAACATTACTCAAAATTATCATGGGCCTTGAAGAACCAACGTCAGGAATGGTTTCATTACCGGATAAAGTTGGAATCCTTCGGCAAAATATTGAAGATTTCAGTGATTTCATTGTTTCAGATGTCATTATTATGGGTAATAGAAGGCTTTGGGACGCTCTTAAAGAGCGTGACACGCTTTATGATGTCGAAATGACTGATGATGTTGGCATGCGCCTTGGAGAGCTCGAAGGAATCATTGCTGAAGAAAATGGATATAGCGCCGATTCTGAAGCAGAGCAATTTCTTTCCGGCATGGGTATTCCAGAAGAATACTTACAGCAAAAGATGCATGCCATCCCTACAGACATGCAATTCCGCGTACTTCTATGCCAATCTCTGTTTGGCGAGCCTCAAGCGTTGCTTCTCGATGAACCGACCAACCACTTGGATATGGAATCTATCGGATGGCTTGAAACCTTTATGCATAGCTACAAAGGCACCCTAATTGTTATAAGCCATGACCGCCACTTTCTTAATTCTGTTTGTACGCATATTGCCGACATTGATTACGACACCATCATCATCTATAATGGGAATTATGATGACATGATAGTCGCAAAAACATCTGTGCGAGAAAGAGCTGAACTTGATGCCAAGAGTAAAGAAAAGAAAATTTCTCAATTGCAAGATTTTGTATCCCGTTTTGGTGCAGGTACGCGAGCAAGTCAAGTTCAATCCCGTTTAAGGGAGATTGGAAGGCTTCAGCCCCAAGATTTAAAAAAATCCAATATTCAAAGACCGTATATTCGCTTTATCCCTACTGACAAAGCTCCGGGACAGATAATCCTTAAAGTCAAAGGCATCAGCAAAGCCTATGGCGACAAGCAGGTTCTCAAAAATTTCTCAATGGAAGTTCTTCGCGGAGATAAAATTGGCATCATCGGTGCCAATGGCCGTGGAAAAACGACCCTGCTGAAAATGCTTGCCGGTGTTCTACAGGCGGATAACGGCAGTATCGAAGTTGGCCACCATGCGATCTTTGGTTATTTCCCTCAAAACCATACCGATATTATCGACAAAAAGGATGCCAATAACGCTTTTGAGTGGCTTAAAGAACGTGGACAATCAATTTATGATCAAGAGATCCGTGCAGTCCTTGGGAAAATGCTTTTTGCCGGTGATGATGCCTTTAAAGCTGTAGGAAACCTTTCAGGTGGTGAAACAGCAAGACTGATCCTGGGCGGGATGCTGCTTACAGACCACAATGTTTTGATCATGGATGAGCCTAATAACCACCTGGATTTGGAAGCTGTTTCAGCATTAGCGTGGGGACTTGAAGAATATAAGGGAACAGTATTAGTAGCAAGCCATGACAGAGGTCTTTTAGAGCAAGTGGCCACCAAGATCATCGCCTTTGAACCTGACGGCATTCAATTTTTTGATGGTCCCCTGGCTGATTATCTGACAGCTAAAGCTGAAAAATCTGGGAAGAGATAATTACACATGACAGATATTTATTCCCCATCAGATGAAACGATAGAGCAAGCAAAGATTACAGCTTACCCTACACCTCACAAGACAGATGGGCCTGAGCTCAGCAAAGAAGAGAAAATTGAGACCATTGCCGGACACTTCAAAGCTATTATGGAAACGCTTGGTTTAGACATTAACGACTCTTCGCTGGCACGCACCCCCTATCGCGTTGCTAAAATGTATGTCAATGAGATCTTTTCCGGACTGGATGCGACAACTTTTCCAAAAATCAGTTTCATTAAAGATGAATTCCAGCACGATGCGCATTCAAACATTGTTTTTCTAAAAGTTAATTTTAACAGTTTTTGTGAACATCATTTTGTTCCCATGAACGGGGTCGCCTATATTGCGTACCTTCCAAATGGGAAGCTGATAGGCCTATCTAAAATTCCGCGTCTTGTTCGCTTCTTTTCCAAGCGTCCGCAAGTTCAAGAACGGCTGACAGCCCAAATTGCCGACTCGCTAGTGACTCTTTTAGGAACTGAAAATGTTGCTGTTTCTCTTTCTGCCCAGCATTTTTGTGTGATTGCCAGGGGGGTTGAAAATGAAAATAGCCGCGCTATTACAAACGTATTAAGAGGTGGGTTCGATAGTGATGTCGATCTTCGGCGCGAGTTCTTTGAAGCGATCAACAGAAAATTTATGGGTGAATCATTTTAGCCGGATCCACTAGCTCATCAAATTCCTCTGCCGTGGCGAGCCCAAGCTGCAGGCATGCCTCCTTTAGAGAAATCTCATCATCGTAGGCTTTATATGCCACTTTAGCGGCATTATCATATCCGATTTTTGGCGCTAGAGCTGTGACAAGCATGAGAGAGCCATCGACCAGCTTTTTAATTTGACTGATATTTGGTTTTAAGTCTGCGATCAGATGGTCTGTGAAAGAATTGCAACTATCGCTGAGCAGCCGCGTAGACTTCAGAAAATTGTGGATAATCATCGGTTTAAAAACATTTAATTCAAAATTCCCCTGTGAACCGGCCATAGTAATGGCAAGATCATTGGCAATGACCTGTACAGCGACCATCGTTAACGCTTCGCACTGCGTAGGGTTAACTTTTCCGGGCATGATCGACGACCCAGGTTCATTTTCAGGCAGTAATAACTCGTGAAGGCCACATCGGGGGCCTGAACCCATCCATCGCATATCGTTAGCAATTTTCATCAGGGCAGTGCTCAGAGTTTTAAGAGTACCGCTAGCGTATACCAAAGGATCATGGCATGCTAATGCAGCAAATTTATTGGGAGCAGTGACAAAAGGGAGACCTGTAATATTGGCAATTTTTTTAGCGACAAAGACAGCAAATTTAGGATGGCTATTGATGCCTGTACCAACAGCTGTGCCTCCAAGCGCCAATGGGTAAAGTTCATGCATCGCATCTACGATCCAGCGTAGGCAGTCGTCCAATTGTGCCACGTAACCAGAGAACTCTTGCCCCAAAGAAAGAGGGACAGCATCCATCAAATGAGTGCGTCCTATTTTAATAATGTCTTTATATTCTTCCATTTTTTTGGCAAGAGCCTCGCGCATTTTTTTGACTGCCGGAATAAGCCGATGGTGCAAATCTTCCACGGCTGCAATGTGCATCGCTGTGGGAAAGGTATCATTGGAGGACTGGCTTTTATTGACATCATCATTGGGATGAATAGGTTTCTTTGTCCCTAGGGGCGAACCGGAGATCTCATTAGCGCGATTTGAGATTACCTCATTAACATTCATATTGGTCTGAGTGCCACTGCCCGTTTGCCACACATTTAAAGGAAAATGATTATCTAATTTGCCTTCAATGACTTCATTTGCAGCAGTGATAATCATTTGAGATTTATCATTTGTTAATACACCCAACTCTGCGTTTGCTTCTGCAGCGGCTTTTTTTACGATGCCCATAGCTCGGATGACAATCTTAGGCATCACCTCTCCGCCAATGTTAAAGTACTTTAACGATCGGGCTGTTTGCGCACCATAATAAGCATCAGCGGGAACAGCGATTTCTCCCATGCTATCGGTTTCAATTCTTGTGTTTTCTAATTCTTTATGGGTCATGGTAATTCTCCTAATGCAGTCATCAAATCTAGCTCGGCATTGCACGTCGCCTTGAAACGACTAATTTGCAGAATAGACAATTGAATAAAAAGATGGTAGCTTATACCACCTATTTCGTGGTATTATAAGCCAACACTAATTTAGAGAGGTTTTATGAATGTATGGCTTGGCAACCTATTTGTCGAAGCAACTGTTGTTGGCATTGTTTGCATCATCTTCCTATTGCTTTTTGTCGTAGCAGGCATAAGACAAATTATCAATGACAGAAAGGAATAATTGTTAATGGCTCATGCCCTTAATCTTTATAAAGCTGAAGAAAAACCTTGGTATTCAAAAGGACTCCGATTTAAATGCACGGGATGCGGTGAATGCTGTACAGGCGCACCTGGCTACGTCTGGGTCAGTAAAGAGGAAATCATCGCAATGGCTGAACTACTTCAACTTTCCGTCGATAAATTTTCCAAAAAATATATACGCCAAGTGGGAGGAAGACACTCTCTTATAGAGGATCCAAAAACTTTTGATTGCGTCTTCCTCAAAGATAAAAAGTGTACAATTTACAGAGTCCGTCCTAAACAATGTCAAACTTTTCCTTGGTGGGTACAAAATCTTCGTTCAGAAGAAGATTGGCAAAAAGCTTCAGCCTATTGTGAAGGGATCAATCATCCCGATGCTTCTATTGTACCTTGCGAAACGATCACTGACGAAGTCAACAACTCCCCTATATGAGCCTTGCCTTATTCTAATTTCAAATGTCTAAAGGCGACTTGAGTAAGCATAATTCTTAGCAGTTATTATTTATTAATCCACAGCAAATAGAATGTTTAATTCTGGTGGTAAGTTCTTTTTAATGGCACATTTCTTATCGACTAGAAGGGCGACCATCCTGCCGGGATGAATGGCTTTAAACCTTTCCTTTTTGCTGTAAGGCAGGTCTAAAATTTCTTTGTTGCCCACACGAATAGCGAGATCAACCTCAACTGGAGAATACCCATTATTTTTTAAAATTTTCTTCCATTGCTTTTCTGCGTTCACGGTAATATGGTGATTTTCACCAAAAAGTCTTTCGCCTTTTGCGTAAGCAAAGGCTTCGTCAGAA
>JACCVN010000418.1 GCA_013698165.1 Parachlamydiaceae bacterium
AGATTGAAGCGCCCTTAGAGGGCTATCGACGGTCAAGAGTGTAATCCCTCTGAGGTCATGCGGAGGTAGCCAGCCTTTTTTTACAAGTGCAAATTTCGCACCATTTTGAGCGGCGTGCGAGACGTAATCATGTCCGTTGAGAGTGCCTTCTAAAGCCACAAACAGAGAATGTTTAGAACTTATTCGTCGGGAATCGATACAAACCTGATCGATGATAGAATTGATTTTGATGCCGCCGGAAGTTACAAATAATGGCCAAAGCTGTAAGTCGAAAGCGTCCATATACCCTCACGAGTTGCCAAAAACAAAAAACGCGCCCAAGCACGTGCCCGAATATTAAATCATATTATATCATTTAGCTAAGGAAAAACGTTAAAACAGTAAAAAAAGATAGATTTCAAATAAAGGATGAAGAATGAGTTAGGTAAGGTTCTTTATTCTCTTTCTTTGCTGTAGACACGTCATGCGTTACGTTTAGATGCGAAGCGCCAAGTAATAAGCAAGCTCAGGAGGATAAAGGGAACCCACATGGCTAGTATTGGATCAGCAAATTGGCGTCTGCCAAGTACATGGGCAGCATTCATGGCAATGTAAAATGCCATAAAGCCGAAGATCCCACAAGCATAAACCAGTAGGACCGGAAAGTGTCTAGAAAAATGCATGCAAAAAGGCGCAGGGCCCAGGACGGCAAGTAAGCATAGCCATGGGAAAATAATTTTTTGGTGAAAAGTTGACACTAGCCGTGCCTGTTTCTCACTTTCAGCATAAAGATCTTTTGGCATCTGTGACCATAACTCTGTCAATGATAATGCTTCTGGCATTGTAAGCGTATCTAAAAGTTTCTTTTCATTAAATTGCATTTCAGGGAAGGGCATCATGGGTAATTGATTGCTTGCGATTAATTTTCCTAAGGGATCGCGTCTAAAGGCTTCGACAATATAACCGGTGGGAGTGGGAGTTGAAAAAACGAGCTCTCTGATTCGATAAATCTCATCGCTTGAAAGTATCCAATAAACATCGAAAAAACTGTTCCGGCTGCTATCGTAGTGTTGAAAGAGCAGTGTTGATTGATCATCAAGAATCAGATGCTGCGCGGCAAGTTGAACGCTGTTTTTTTGTTTGGCATAATGGTTTCTGTCGGCAATATATTGTAACTCTTTTGCTGCAATAGGCAGGAGCAGCTGATTGTTTAGATATAATGCTCCTGTTCCCAGTAATCCTATCAATACAAATGGACGCAGAAGGGTAGTCATTTTTATCCCGCTAGCCATCATCGCAATTAGCTCATTATCTTGGTTGAGCTTGCAAAGAACTTTAATCGTGCCCAGAAGAATCGATAAGGGAATCAGCAATTCAGCCTTATTTACGAATTCACATCCATAATAAATTGCAAAAATTATCCAGCTAAAATATCCCCTATCATCTTTAAAGTGGCCGGTATGGTGTGCATAGTCGATCAGAACATACAGTCCATAAAAACAAGCAAGGAATAGTAAGGCTGTTTTGAGAGCTTCTTTGAAAAAAAATCTTTCCCAGATCTTTGACAATAACATTTATTCGACCCCACGTGATGTGCGTCTTAGCATCCAGTAGGCTGTCATTATAATGAGCAAATGCGGAACGCTGTAAAGTAAGACCGAGGAAACAAGTAAATGATCGATGCTGCGGGCAGAAAAGAAGGCTGTTAAATAGAGCGCGCTTAGAAGGATAACAATTGTTATGCCGCGCATAGAACTGTTTCTGCCAATACAAAGCCCGCTGCAAGTGCCGATGAGGGTAAAGCTGAATAATGCAAGACCTGCAGAGAGCCTACGGGCAATTTCGCTATAAATTCGATTTATCCGACGTTGGATCGTCTTAATGGTGCTTACAGCCACAAACTGATCATTTTCAACCGTTTTTGAGATTAACGATTTTTGATCGCTAAGCCTAACCAACAAAAGGGAAAGTGTCAGGTGATCATCATTAATGTTCCAGGTTTTTTTTTGGATCATCTGAGAAAAATCTTCTAATGATGTTTCTGTGGCGGCAATGTTTTCTACTAAAAGACTATCCTGGTTCATTTGTTCGATGACGTTTTCATCTTTTGAAGTTTTGAAGTCTAGCGGCTTTTGGATGTGTTCAACATCATTTTGGGTCTTGTTTGAGTCTATATCATTTTGATGATGCTTTTTTTTATCTTCCATACTTGAGATGAAGGTGACTCTTTTTCCGGTAAATTCTTCTGTAGAAGCTTTAACATGATCGGCAAGCAGTAAGTTGATGCGGCCATTTTTTTTGTTAGGCATTGCCAGAACAATCTGTGAGGCCGATTCTCCTAATC
>JACCVN010000423.1 GCA_013698165.1 Parachlamydiaceae bacterium
AATTAGCTTTATTCTATACGCACCATACTATAAATCATATAAATAGGTCTATAAAAATTGTCATAAAAATTTGTCACAAACCCCAACCTCATCTAAAGTTGGGATTGTAACGAAAATGTTATTAGAAGTCTAAATTTAACTTAATACCACATTTTTCCAAAAGGGGACTCAAATCGCCACTATACCAGGTGTCTGCTTTTTGCCTGTTGCTAGCGGCTTTCTCTTTCATTTCACGCTTTTCTTCCTCTTCAAGCCATTGGCTTTTAACTATTTTCAAGGCAGTACTCCCATTTTTTAGCACTTCTGTAATGACTTTCCCACTAATGTTAGTCATGCCACAATCATCTAAAAACAAATAAGCGAGCTTTGAATTCGGGTTACTTTTGATCCCATCAATAATTTTTAATATACCTATATCTCCCAGTTCCATTGCGGACAAGTGAAGCTCCATAATGCTTGTATTTGTTTTTAATGCATCTACAATTGGGGTTATCGTTTCGCTATTAAGTTTTGTCCATGCTCTTGCGGAATATGTTGACTTAAGAGCGACGGCATGGATCGACGTCGTTTTTTTTAACAAATTTCCAATTCTTTCAGAAACCTCACGGGTATAATGAGTATAGGGAGAGAACTTTAGCATTTTGAGAGCTCCCGATCTAGCCATGGCCTCAAGAATGTCTACGGCATTATCTTTAAACACATCCACGCTGGTTTTAAATGAAGGAGCGGTGTTGACAAAATAAATATTTTTAAAAAACGCCTCCAAATCAATTAATTGACCAAAATTCCTTTTTCCTGAATACACAAATGCCTGAAGCAACCAATATAAATTATCATCGGCTAAAAAACTGCTTATGTCACCGTAGCCAATATTTGAGTTGTTATAGTAATGAGCAAGTGTAAGAGCCTTTTCAACATCTCGGTATTCTGTAGCCACCCCCTCATATTCGTGGAGGGTCCATTTCAAATGTTGTTGGGCTTCAATATCTTTAGCGGCAGTAGGAGTGATATAGTTATCTTCCTGCAGACTACCTAAAAGACTATGAATGATTCTTAAAGGGATCCACATATTGGAATGTTCGGATTGAAGTTTTGTTAACGCCTTTAAGGCGTACTCAGCATCCTTAGCGTCTATTTCATAAGAAACCAAATAAGAGTTATTCATATATGGAATGACTTTTACATACTCCATGATTCGTAAAGCAAGATTATGAGAAGAGAATCTGATGACATCATTGTTTGTATTTCCATTGCATTGCTTGATAAAATGAATTTTGAGAATATCTTTTTT
The DNA here is from genome assembly GCA_013698165.1 of Parachlamydiaceae bacterium. GTDB lineage: Bacteria > Chlamydiota > Chlamydiia > Chlamydiales > Parachlamydiaceae > JACCVN01. The sequence goes on from JACCVN010000423.1 coordinate 1,292, forward strand.
TTCTCCGAATTTGATATTTGAACTAGTTGAATTAACATTCAAGGGACTCTGCCGATCAATTGTAAGCATTTCATCACCAATATGTAAGGGTGTTTAGTAGGATGCAATATCTATAGGATTTGCAAGAGCATTTTTAACAGTAACTCCCTATTAAAGTGGAGTTTTTTCTGTAACTTATTGACATAATTGTGACGATTTGCAATAATTTGCTAAATTCTACCCTATTGTAGATACAAAACATCTTAACCGCTATTTTTTTTGCAAAATTTTTGCAAAAAAAAAAGCTCATGAATAATTTAAATCAATCCCCTCGTTTCATCTTTAAGAAGAGCTTTTTACTTCTTGCCCAATTTTTTCTAATTATTTTTGTTTATCACACATTGAAGGACCTGAAAGACACTGTTGTCATCACTGCAAGTTCGGCAGGTGCAGAAGTGATCCCCTTCATTAAGATTTGGGGGATGCTTCCCGCAGCAGTATTGGCAAGCTATTTGTTTTCAAAAATCTATGCAATATTTGGCAGAGAAAAGACTCTCTATATCTTTGTAGGATTGTTTATAGCTTTTTATATTACATTTGCTTTTGTAGTATACCCCTTTAGAGATTCCCTGCATCTTACACATGCTCAAACTTACCTCACAGCTGTTCTCCCATCAGGATGCAGAGGTTTGATAGCCATGATATGCTACTGGCACTACACCTTATTTTATTTAAGTGCTGAGCTTTGGTCAGTGATCATTTTAGCCATCCTATTTTGGGGATACGTCAATGAAACTACTAACCTTGAAGAAGCAAAGAAATTTTATCCTTTATGTATGTTTACCGGGAACTTTGCAGGAATTATTTCTGGACAAACTTCCTATTTTCTATCCCATCACTTACAAGATTATTTATCCTGGCAAGAAACATTGCAGCTAATGATCACCTTAGTGGCTGTTTGCGGGTTAGTAATCATATGCATTAATCGCTGGTTATTGACACATCAAGTCAAACCTTTGGCAGTGCAGACCATTAGTAAAAAGGAATCATCAGGTTCCTTTTTTGAAAATCTAGTATCTGTATGCACATCCGGACCATTGCTATGCATCGCTATTTTAGTGATCGGATTTGGACTGACCAGCAATCTTATTGAAGTCGTATGGAAGGAAAATATCCGACAGCTTCATCCGGACCCACAAGCCTACAATGCATATATCAATCAAATTACAAGCCTGATTGGCATTTTTGCCGTCTGTGTGGCTTTTGCATCAAGATGGCTTTTCACTTTGTTCAGTTGGGACAAAATCGCGCTGATCACTCCATTGACATTGTTTAGCACCAGTTTTATTTTCTTTATGGCTCTTCTGCTACCAGAAGAGTACTTAATTCCTGTGACAAAGTACCTCGATATGAGTCCAATTTATCTAGTCGTAACATTGGGTTCTGTCTATTATATTCTCGCTATGACAGCCAAATATACAATTTTTGACACGACAAAAGAAATGGCATTTCTGTCAGTAAATACTGAAGAGATAATGAAAGCGAAATCTATCATTGATAGCATGGGATCTCGTCTGGGTAAAACAGGGGCTTCGTGCCTCTACCAATTCCTGCTCATCACATACAGCTCTACTTCAGGTCATCTATCAGTAATTGGAATCGCCTCCTTACTCGCTATCGGTGTTTCAATTTATACGACAAAACGCTTAGGTATTTATCTTTCAAATAAGACCCAGCCTAAGGTGGAAACTGTTCACAGTAATATAGAGGTTGCAGTGTCAACGTAATCATGAAATTGGATTAGCAAGAGCACCTTAGAGCCGTTAAAACCTTAGAAAAGTAATAGCAAATTTACTACCACAAAGCCCACAGACTCGACTTTAGGACTTTTTAGAACATTTTTTTGAAAAAAAAAGGCAAATTTGACATAGTATACTTTTTTTTCTTCCGGAATCAAAGGTACGAAATGTCAAATTTGCCAAGTTCAATTCTATCAGTTT
>JACCVN010000438.1 GCA_013698165.1 Parachlamydiaceae bacterium
TTCTGAATTTAAATGACGAAGGACAATTGCATTGCCGACTTCTTCCCTTTTCCCTTCGAACTGTTTAGATATAACAGATGAACTTCTTTCAGTAATGTTATCAAAAAGCACTTTTACTAATGGGGATACTTCAATCATTCTTTTCAAGGCTTCCGTTTGTGTTTTTGATTCAGATATATGCTCCTTTTCAAGTACTTCAATTAGATCTGTATAGTCATCTTTTATAAGATGAGAATATTCACCCATAACTGTATTCATATCTTTTTTAGATGTTGCTAAAGATTCTAAAATTGCGGCATTTTGAAATCTATCAGTGATCTCATTCCTCAAGGCATTTTTAATTTCTTGTGTTATTTCTTTATTTAATGGGACTTTTAAGTCATCCGGGAGTTCTGAATATTTTTTTTCGACCAGTTTTTCTACAAATTTTCCACCATCTATTCGTTCCTTTTTCAGGTCCACGCCTTTTTCTTCTAAATGTCTTAATATGTCATTTGTCGTCAGAGGTTTTTCGTTGAGACCGGTGTAATAAGAACGAATTAACACTTCTACTAGTGGGCTATTTTTCAATTTTTCATACAGTTTTCCCTGGGCAATTTCTACAAGAGCACTTGCATCCTTTCCAAGAGCGACTGCGCCTTTATTAAATGCTGTATGAAAATTATTATCTTTAACGATATCTTTTGCCAAAATTCTTGAAATCTTTAGATTGTTAGGATTGTCGATGTCTAAAGAATTGAGAATTTTTATTTTTTCATTTAAATCTTTAACATACCCTCCACCCTTTCTTAAACCCATCTGCGACAATGCTTCTCTTACCGTTTTGCCTAGACGACTGTCCAATTTGACAATATTTTGCCCATCTTTTCCCTTTTCAACACGAACGTGACGTCCAAATGCGGAATTATTAACTTTAGAAAAATCATAAGGCTCTGATTTATTATGTAATGGATTAAACTCCATATTTTCCTCCCCTAACTTTATTCTATTAAAACAATCAATCTAAAAATCCCGTTATTTATTATTCTAAGTCAAACGGAAAAATTAAAACAATAATCCAGCTTATTCTAAGTCATTAAAAGGATCCGAAATCAAGTGATTGCATAGAGCAGTGACAGTAGCCTTATCCATTGGATCTTTTTGCTCCAGTTCTTTTATTTGTGAATATATTGCTCTCAAGACTTTTGTTATGAGATCTCGATTGCTCTTAGAATTATTATTAACTTTATCCTCGACAAGGTTATCTATAAGTTTTTCTGAGTCGATTTTCCCTTGTTTTAGATCAATTCCATATTTTTCCAACTCAGAAGCAATAGCACTAAATTTAAAAATAGCGATCTCTTCTTTGCTATAACCCTTAAAAATTTCAGCAGACTCCGAGTAATTGTATTTTACATTTTTCGATATACTGTCCACTAGTGCGCCGACAATTGGGTTGCTATCCTTCAATCTATTAAACATCTCAATTCTCTTTACATCTTTGACATTTAGTAAATACGAATAATCGTCATTAATCATTTGATTATATAAATTGGCAACTAATTCTTCATCCATCGGTTTTAGACTTTCTGCTGTCTTGATTTGCATATATCTCGCTTCAATTTCCTCTTTGAGGAGACCTCGATCGATCTTTAGATTATCTTTAGCTTTCACTTCGATAAGCTTGCTAATAAATTTGTCAGTATCGATTTTTTCGTCTTTAAGGTTGACTCCATATTTTGTTAATTCCGATGATACAGAACGAAACTTGAAAAGGGCGACATCTTCCTCGGTAAACCATTTAGCCACAGGAGGTTGTCGAAAACTATATTGACTTGAAGTTGGAATATAGTTTACTAACTCTCTAACCATTGGGTTTTCTTCTTTCAATTTATTTTGCACCTCAATTTGTCTTATTTCTTCATCTTTTATAACAAATGAATAATCATCATTAATCAGATGGTAACATAAATCAGCGACTTGATCCTTTTTGGAATCAGGCAGCATTTCTTTAGTGATTGCATCTCGGTATCTTTCAATAATTTTTAGTTTTAAGGCTTCTTTGATTTCACTTGTCGATTCATGAAGAACATTCCCTTTATAAATAGCTGGCAAAGCAGCATATTTGGTTTCTACTAGCTTCTCGATAAACCTGTTGGCCTCAATTTTTTCTTTCTTAAGATCAACACCAAAATTCTCTAATTCCGCTAGTGCGTCACTGTAGGTAATCGTCTTATTATCGACAACATAGGAGCTGAGCTGAAAAATCATGGGATCTTTATTCAATTGTTCATACAGTTTGACTTGCTCATCTTCCATTCTTTTTACACTAGTTTCGTTAAGTTTGGGCAATTGATTGTGGGCAGATTTTGTATAAAAATCTTCATTCTTTATAATTTCTTTTGTTAATCTCTTTGCGATATTTTCAATTTTTTGTTCACCAGTGTAAGCTTTATTAAGAATTCCAATTTTCACGCTCAAATCTGAATCTTTCACATAGTTAAGACTTCCCTTATCAATAATTCCCATATAGGCTAATGCCTCTCTAAAGGCTTTACCTAAACTAGTGTCTATTTTGACATAATTTACCCCATCTTTGCCTTCTTTGAGGCGAAAATGGCGACCAAAAACAGAGTCGAAACTACCAACTTTGGAAAAGTTATACTCTTTTTTTCGGTCAAGTTCCGGGGAATTTCCAGTATATGAAGGGTTATAGGGCCTCTTTTCATTGAGAGGGCTATCAAATTTCTGTCCGTGTAAGTTATTTCCATCTAGACTCATACCTCACCTCACTAAAAAAGGTTAAACGCTGGTATACTCTATTATAAACTTAATTATTTTAAGTCCCAAAAGTTTTTATTACATTAGAAAGCTTCCACCGAACTTAAAGCTGTTATTCTTGAATTTCGAACATAATTGATGAAAATCCTTATCATTTTTGACCCCTTATAGCCGATAGAGCGTAACATTTGTTCCTTCAATACAGACATGACGTCAAAAAACTGTATCTAATTTGAAAATTTTTGAAAAGTTAGAAGCTTGTTCTATTATTGTCGGCTGGTTTTTAATTTCGTGCATAATACACCTCTAAGTATGGATTTTTACACGACATATTTTTACCCGAGATATAGAATGCAATTTGCGTACCAACAAGCATCAGAGATAAGGGTAAGAGGTCGGAGGGCTAGAGAGTTGATGGGACTTGCCGTATTACGGCTTAATGCCACAACTAGCTTTGCCGCAAAGACACAAGAGATGCAAAGACTGCGAAGAGCAACTGAAGTGAAGGCAAATTTGGGCATTGGAAGACACCACATTTTGATTGCGCAATTGGCTTTTCGTTGTCTCCCATGATGTATCCTAATAAAGCTTTAAAGATCTCTTTGCTGCTCTGGCGCTCTTCCACCTTGAGCCTGTGCGGTAAAACTGGTGGGTGTCTCTTAAGCCGTAATAAGACTGTTCATTAGTCCTTGAACATTTCTTTGTCCTCAATATTTTGTTCAAAAGTGTAAAATAGATTTTTCTATTTTAGGATGTTGGATTGATGCTTACCTTATTTTCAGGATTCTTGTGCTCCCTCCAAAAATGTTGGAGTCAAGCTCCAGCCTTGCTATATGGTGTTGCGTTTCTTTTAGGGTGCATGTATGCACTGCACTGGAACGCCGTACTGCTTATTCCGACACTTATTTTATTTATTCCTTTATTACTAAAGACCACCTATCAAAAGCCGGAGACCACTTTAAGGCTTCTCCTGTCTGTAGGCATAGCTTTACTAGCTTTTAGTTATATAAAAATGACCATTCAATTCCCTGATAGTGAAGTCAATGCTCCTCGTGGAATTGCCATATTTGAAACCAGCAATCTCTCGATGATAAAAAAGCATCATGGCAGGTACGCAAACTACAAAGGAACTATCAAAGCATTCTTTGTGGAGGGCAAACGAATAGCCCAAAACATCCCTGCAAGCATAATAATCAGTGAAAAGTTATCGCTTCCTCCAGCAGACAGAAGCTACAAGATTTCAGGAACTTTGAAAGAAATTTCAACTCATAGTTATACCTTAATACCAGACAAAGAGCTGCCGTGGATACCATTACTGAACACATGGAGTCTAGCACAGCTCAGATACAGCATGAAACAACATGTGTCTAACTATCTACATGACAACATAAACAATCAGCGCAGTGCCAACTTCCTTTCAGGTATTGCTACAGGTGATTTTGAAGATCGCATGATTGCCCAAGAGCTTGGCCGCTTTGGGCTGCAGCATATTATGGCCATCTCAGGATTTCACTTTGCCATTTTAGCTTCAATGCTAGGATTTTTACTGCGGCTTATCTTCCATCAGAGAAGCTCATCGATATTTCTTATCGTTTTGATGACGTCCTATTTTATATTTTTAGGTTGCGGGCCTTCAATTCTTCGTGCTTGGATAACTAGTCTAATCGTGATATCAAGTTTCTTAATTGAGAGGAAAGCTTCTGCCCTTAATACTTTAGGCATCGCACTTTTGGCTATCTTGGGAATTAATCCTTTGTTGTGTGAAAATATCGGATTTCAATTTAGTTTTGTTTGTACCGCTGCCATCCTTCTTTTGTATGCCCCCTGCGATGCTTTGTTGTTAAAAATCTTTCCGATGCGATCATTGCATATCACCAGTAAAATGAGTTATTTTTCGCAGCATGCCTATTGCTTCCTATTTACTTGTCGATCTGCTTGTGCTTTGGGTATTGCGATAAATCTTGTCGCATTGCCGATCACACTTTATTATTTTCAGAAATTCCCCTTTCTAGGACTACTATATAACTTATTTTTTCCCTTTATGGTCAGCATATCTATGTTTCTTTTGTTGCTTGGGGTCATTGTGAGCACAATCCTACCGCCCTTAGCATTTGCAATTCACAGCCTTAATAGTTTTTACACAAATTTTATGCTCAATTATGCTTACAACGTACCGATAAACTTTGATCTGCTATTGCGCAGCGATGGCTTTCCGATCGAAATGATCGTCATAGAGCTGAGCGTGCTATTTGCTGCCGGCATCTATTATAAAGACTATTGCTCTACAAAGCAGAACGATTGGACCTTTGTATAGAAAGAGTGGGCTGCGAATGTGTTGACAGCAAACGTTTGCTGTCGACACATTCGCGGCTCAATAGTTCAGACATTTTTAGAATGGTCTAAATCTCTTTATACCGTCCCTTCAGGACTCACGCAACCACTATACTAACCCAGGCCTCCGCTACGCTGCGACCTGGGCTATACTATGCCGTCCGTTCAGGACTTAGCGAAGGCTAATAATTATCTCTTAGAAGGAAGTGATGAGTTTCAGCGGAAATATGGGGTGAAACTGTGGCTAAGTCCTGAAAGGACGGCATAATATAGCCC
>JACCVN010000444.1 GCA_013698165.1 Parachlamydiaceae bacterium
CTAAGGAACAGCGCCAAGCTGCTAATTATCAGTTGGCCTTCTTAAGGATGCGTGTAGACAATCTCGAACTGCTTGATCTGCAGCACGCCTATAAAATTTTAAAAGTGCTGCTTAATGAAGAACTGCCAGAAAATTTTGCCTCTCAAGTCAAGTTCCGATTAGCTGAACTCATACGTCAAAATCAAAATGCAGATTTGGACAGAGATGAGAACGGGCTAAAAGAAATGAAAGAACTCTATTTTAAGGTCATCTTCGGCAGTTGCGATAATCAATTGAAATCCAAGGCTCAATACGGCCTCTCCCAAATATTCAACAAGCCTGAATTTAATCATTCCTTTGATCTTGCATTAACCAGAAATGCCTTAAAACAGGTTTTACTAAAATCTAAACCTTCATCAATTCTACCCATTCTTGCTTATTATCAATTAGGAATAATGAAAATACTCGGCTTAAATACTGTTGATTCGGATCCGAAGCTGGGTAAAGAATACCTCAATATAGCTCTAAGAAGCGGGCTATTGAATACTTACATGAAGGGAAAATTAACAAGTTTCTGTCGAATGAAAACTGAAGGCAAAGTTCATACCGATTTAGTAAATACCAATAGGAAGTCAGTTCCAAAGCAGGGGGTACTGATAAAAATCAGAACAGTTTTGACGATGGGTATCGAAAATTGTATCGAAGATAATTTTTGTAATTTAGATCTTTTTTACAAGAATAATCAAAAACTATGCATTGAAAATAAAAATTTTAATGCGGAGGTGTTCAAAAGTCTAGGAGAAGATCTAAATCTCTTGAAAGAGCATAACTTTACTCATGGTCAATCATTTACCATTTTGGCGGGAGGCATCCCAAAATTTATTCAAGAAATCTTGGTAACTGTCCTTCCAAGACTTTATGAGGCAGATCGATTATTTGAAGAAAACCCACACCTATCGTTACAACTTTATCAAATCAACCTTTCTATCGTTTTCACACTTTTGACTTTTTTAAGAGCTGCTAATCACCTTATTGTTGATAAAACATATCAAACTCCTACCTATTTATGTTATTCTGATGATGTTACAGAGTTAAATGATCGATTTTATATGGTCTATAAAAAGCTACATGGAATAGAAAAACATCAGGAACTATTTGTTAATCTTGAAAATCCTCAAAATTCAGGTATTTTTCATGAAATAATGATTAGAACAAAAAATTGGTTAGGTAATTTTAAAAGTAATTATAGCTTTGAGATTAATTTAAAAAATGAATGTATTAATGGGTTTGAATTACAATCTTTTAAAATTTCGAGTGAGAAAATGTACGTCATTCTGGTGGCAAAGCAATGGAATTTATTGAAGATTTTGCCTTTAAATTCTAGTTACAGGGCGGGAATTATTCGTGTACTAACTATGCTTTATAATAAATTAGAATCATTTCAGATGGATCTTGGGACTGTAAGCAATAATAAAAATTCACAAACAAAATTATTGGATTGTATAGATTTAAAGAAGATGCAGTTTAATCTAGCAAAGAAAATCAAATATGTGGATGACCCATTTAAGCCAAAAGTTCTAAATACTTATTTTTGTTATTTAGCAGGTTTACTACCAAAATACGATAAACTCTCTTTGCTTTTAGAGTTAGCGCGTTTTAATCGTGAGCAGTTTATCTATTACGATAGTTCCTTGAAAAACCAATACACATCTTCCTATCATGTTGCTGTTACAGCTTATTTGAAATCATTTAAATTACATTCAATCACAAAAAATAAGATCGATGTCTTAGAAGAGTTGTTTTCTTTTGGCCCCCAGAGCGCAGATGATTTCTTGGAGATTGCCCTCAGTATTGAAAATAGGGTTGCAAATGATCGTCCTGGATTTAAAAAAGTGATGGCTATCTTAATTAGTTTTAGAATTGAATACCTTATGTTAATAAATAATTTTTCTATGGCAGAAGAATTAATTAATAAAATTAATAATGATAAAATAAATTATCTTAAGCATAGAGACTCAAGGAAAATTTTAGTGGAAAGTAAATTCTCTATTACCGCTCCGACTGAAGGTAAATATTCCTTTCAATTATTCCAGAATGATCCTGCGAAAAGGAAGAAAGTTCTTTTTAAAATTGGGCCATGTCGGCCGGCTGACATTCAATATGAATTTGAAATACCAGCCAAGAAATTGAGCAAAAAAAAATCAGTAATTCAACCTCAAAATCTGGAGTCTCAGAAAATAAATCATCGTTCAAACCAATTAATAAACACGCAACATTTACCTGATGACAAATATGTTGAAACAGCTCATTTTCAGTCTTACGAAAGACCCTCAAAAATGCCATCCACGACTTTCATGGCTAAAAAAGCTGCGGCTGAGCAAATACAAAAGGAAGAGAACAAAAAGATTCTGAGAGAACAGCGTAATAATTCTAACGGTCTTACACCTGTTCCTTCACAAGAAACAGCTCTTATTACGTCTCCGAAAGCTGTAATCCCCATCATTAGTATATCAAAAGATGCTAAGCTGATTTTCGATAAACTTTGGATACCTCATAAAGGTGCACTCAATTTAGATGATGAGGATTTTGATCCCAAGAATTACCAAGATGATATCCAAATTACAAAGAATGAAGTGCTGATATTAGTCACTGCCTTTGGGGGTGCCTATGTACAGGGCCGAGGTAGTCATGAGAAGTGTATTTTAAACTCTATCGATCAGACGGACAAAATTACCTTCGCAGGCGAAACAATACGTATTTCCGACTTTGCTTCTGTTGATAGGGCTACGATGCCATTACCCCAAGAAAGGGGGAAGCCGCATCTGGATGGATTTCTAGTATTCCAACTTCGGTCTAAGCTGATTCAACTAGGGTATACACCACTGACAGTAACGCTAAATAAGAGTATATAATAGTCTGAGCCTTCAAGGGATTGCAATAATTATTTAAAGATGGTATGGCTAAGGAGATTCTTATTTAACTTTGATAAATTAAAGGTGTAATCATGTTGACAATAGACCCACAGGCGTCAAACTATTACGATAAAGTTGCATTAGAGTTAAAAAATATTGATGACGATATTGTGGATAAGCCGGAGGTCCTTTTAGATCAAAGTTATTGTGATCGTCTAGAGCAGATCTTCCAGGTTATCTCTCAAGGAAACAAATTAGCTCCCGTTCCAAATAGTATTTTGAAATCATTATTAGACCATATTGGGTTGTATTCAAAAATTTCAATGGACAAAGATTTCGTCCTTAAAATAATGGCGATTTTCAATAAATTCAATTACGAGATTTCACAAACTGCCTTGGTAAATTTTTATTATGGTATAGGTAAGAATTGCTTGCCAATAAATCACAAGGGTATAAATGTTCATGAATTTACGGAAAAAGATTGTGAAAAAATTTTAAAAAAGAAGTTGCTAGCAAATAAAACTGATTATCCCGTTTTTTCAGGTGATGCGAAAGCATTAGAAAAAACCTTAATGAATTTCACAAAGATACCATTTTTATCACAAATAGCATTTATTTTAGACGCCAGTTCTTTAGATGAGGGTAATTTTTTTCCTCATGTTATTCCCCTTATAGTGAGAAAAAATATTCGTATTAGTAGATATGAAATCTTGTGTACAGATTGTCTAGGGTATTCTTCAGAGGTAAAATGTCTGATTGAAAGGCTGTCAAGCTATGTAAATGAACAAAATTTTGGAATAGATTTCTACTCACTTTCAATGCAAAGATCACCACGAAAAACGAATTCTAGCATTTTTGCAATCGACGATGTTTATAATTTTGTTACGTTAAAAAACAATGATTTTGATTTATTTTCATTTGCAAGTGAAAATCGCGTTGAAATTGAGTATAATTCTTTAAAGTTTTCCACCTTTTACTTTGATGTTCTTCCCCAGAAAATGATGAAATTATGTGAGAGCACACAGATTAAGGGATGTTTGGAAGGTAATTTAAGCCGTTCATCCCAAATTGTTAATGAAAAAAAGAATGAATCTTTACAGCAAAACATAGACCGTTACAGCTTTTTTACTCTTCAAAATGATATGCTGACAAAATTCAATTTTCACGCAGAGTTAAAGAAAAAACGATATTTAGCAAATATTCTAGAACAAGCAATTCAGAATGTTGATTGATTGAAAAATATACTTCTATACTGAATTTTATATGCTCGACCTAGCTGAAATTTCTCAGATTCGGCGATGTTGAGTATATAACGAATTGCGGGCGAGTGGCCTATGGCTCGCTAGTGGTATCCTAAGCCTCGAATGAGGCGATTTGTGTAAAGCCCCTAGTGTAGCCTCGAATGAGGCAAACTATGGGGTAGGGATAAATAAAATACGTAAGTCCCGCAGGGGCGATTTTTGTAGTCTTCAAAAACGTGTCTGGAAAATCTATCCTAGTCACATAAGCCGCCCCTGCGGGACTTACATATTTATTATCCTTACCCACAGTTTGCC
>JACCVN010000514.1 GCA_013698165.1 Parachlamydiaceae bacterium
GTGGTGAACCGGATGTTATTGTCCCGATAGCTATCGGGAATGATAAAAAGACGGGTGAATACATTTTTTATGATTGTTCGGCGGAGAGTCCTAAAGGCCGCAGAAGCATTTGTTATGACCATGAAGCGTGGGAGTCAAGGAAAGAACATAAACCTAAAAATAACGCTATTGATATGACAGCCGCCATGGGCATTGACCTTTTAACGGAAGAACAATATCGGGAATTGCAGAAACTTGGAAATTTCGATACGAAAACATCGAGCTGGATAATAACACCTGTTGATATCAGAAAACTCGGTGGTGCCCTCTTTGGTGATTGCCGCTACAGCACTATCTTCGTGTATCACAATGGTGCAGAATCTTACTATGCCGCCAGGGGGTTCCGTGGCTCGCTAAGGGTCTGATCCCGGTAGCTATTCGGGATTATACAGACGTGCTAAATGTGAATTTGAGAACGATCACCTGAGAAAAAATTTGTCGAAAGAATTGGAAAGTATGGGGAATGAATACCCAAAGCTGCAAACATTTATAGGCATGCATACAAGCCGACCGTGCCACATCAAACTGACAACAAGAATGAAAGAAATAATTGCAATATTTATCGGGGGTGGACTTGGTAGCCTGACAAGATTTGGACTTGCCAAATTGATTAATAGTTTGCACAACTTTCACTTTCCGTTAGGAACTTTTGTAGTTAATATTATTGCTTGTTTCGCTTTAGGTTTCTTAATCGGGTTTGCCGACCATAAACAACTTCTTTCGCCAGCGACGAAATTATTTTGGACAGTTGGTTTTTGCGGTGGCTTTAGCACCTTCTCAGCTTTTAGTAGTGAGACGCTAACACTCTTTCAGCAAGGACATAATGCAAGTTTAATCCTTTACGTTCTTGCCAGTGTGTTGCTTTGTGTTACGGCAACTTTCTGCGGACTTTTAATCGCAGAGAGAATATGAAACTAACAAGACTTTTCAACGATTTTTTTCACAGCGAAAAAGCAGGCGGACTAATTTTAGTTTTCGTAACAGCTCTTTCACTTGTTCTTGCAAATTCTGTTTGACAGACCGACTATATTAATTTTTAGCATTTTGACTTGGGTGGACATGGTATTGTTCATTGGATTAATGATGGACTTATGGCCATCTTTTTTTTACTTCTGTTCTCTACCATCAAAGATTCAGAAAATGAGCAGTTTTGGTATTTGCAAAAGACTGGCTAAAATTGGCGTGCATTTTAAACCACTGTCAATTAAATAATAATTCAAATGGCTGAAAAAAAATCCAAACTCGCTGAAATAAAAACAAAACCAACCTCTGCAAGCGTGGAGGAATTTATCAGTAGTGTTAAAGATGAACAAAAACGTGAAGACAGTTTTGTGCTTTTGGAAATGATGAAAAAAGCAACCGGTGAAGAGCCCATATTATGGAGCAGCTCTATCATCGGTTTTGGTATTAAAAGATACAAAAGCCCCACCACCGGAAGGGAAGTGGATTGGTTGCAGATAGGTTTCTCTCCCCGTAAAGCGAATCTATCGTTGTACATCAGCGTAGGTATTAAGGAGCATGCTGCAGCTCTTAAAAAGTTGGGCAAGCATAAGACCGGTGTTGGTTGCCTCTACATAAATAAGCTGGAGGATATTGATATGAATGTTCTGAAGGAAATGATAGATGCATCATTAAATCGAAAGTAGATAAAATGAATCCTAAGGTTGATTTTTATTTTAATAAAGCCAAAAAGTGGAAAGAAGAATTTGAAAAATTGAGAACGATTTGTCTTGACTGTGGGCTGACTGAAGAATTGAAGTGGGGTTGTCCCTGTTACACGTTTGAGAAAAAAAATATTGTTTTAATACATGGATTTAAAGAATACTGTGCGCTTCTGTTTTTCAAAGGTGCCTTGTTAAAAGATGCCAAGAGTATTCTAATCCAACAAACGAAGAATGTGCAGGCAGCCCGCCAGATCCGGTACACCAATGTGCGGGAAATAGTTAAGCTGGAACCCACCTTGAAAACCTATATTAAAGAAGAAATTAAAGTGGAAAAAGCCGGTTTGAAAGTGCCTTTGAAAAAG
>JACCVN010000472.1 GCA_013698165.1 Parachlamydiaceae bacterium
GCTGTAGCCATACCGGCGACGACAGGTGCCGAAAGAGAAGCGGCTACGAACATAGAGGTTAAGAATATTGCACCGCCAGCAGCTTTGGAACCATCCGTTATGATATTTAATCCCGCTCTTTTGCATCTAGTATCAGCATTTTTATAGCGAGTCTCTAGTCGGTTAAGAGTTGTCTTTGTATATGCCTGAACGCTCATGGCCTTTAATGCAGTCTTTGCAGCATCTGTCGGCAACTTCCTTGACCGTTTGCTACGGCTTAGCGCCACATCATTTTCCGCAGTTTGCTTATCTAAAGCACTTTTTGATTGTGATAAGTTGCCGTCGACCTCTTTCCATTTAGCAATCTTTTTTTCAACATTAAACATTTTCTTTTTTTCTGCCTTCTTCCAAGCTTCAACATCTGCCTTTGCAGCACTATTTAGTGGAGCGCCAGTTTTATACTCATCGGCCAATAAGACAGCGTTATCGACAAATCCGCATGAGGTATATCCGAAAAATGTCGCTGCCGCTGCAAATGCCAGAAATGATACGCCGCCGATAGTCGCTGCAGCTAATGCAGTAAGGAAAGAAAACTCAGCAAGCTTATACTTAATTGTGAAGGAAAGAACTGTGATTATAGACAAAGCTGTAAGAAATACTTTATTGGCGGTTTTCCATGCGGAAATCTTATCCCAGGCGTACTCCATTTTTGCATTCCCAAAGGCATCTTTGACAGTGTTTCCTTGAGCATCTTTGACCTTACTTGGAACAAACCAGAAAAACAGGTTTTTGGGGAAGTTAAGGACTTCATGGAATTCAACAAAACATTTTGATTCTTTAACAAGATTTATAACGCTTAGTTCTGAAGCACCTTCAGCTAACTTATTAAACAGCTTAGCGATTTTTTCAAGACCTTCGGTCTTGTAAACAAAATCACTGCATTTAGTCCAAAAGCTAGGTTGGACATCGTTTTTATCTTGGTAAAAAGCTTTAGGGTATTTCTTTGAATAGCAGAAACTTAAAATTCCAAATCCTGAGGAAGCTAGTATCAATAGCGCAATCGTGACCGGCGAAAGTGTCGCACCTGCGAAGGCAATGGCAGTCAAAGCAGCACCTGAGACATTGGCAATAATATCAAGAATAGCTTTATTTCTAATGTCACTTCTATACTTATGATCATCCAGAGTTGCCAAAGTATACAATGCACCGACAGCACCGATTCCAAACCCGACAGTAGCGCCGCCTGTAGACAAACCTGCGAAAGTAGATACAATACCAGTACCTAGAGAAACAACGCCTAGTTCTACAGCCCAAACTACAGTTGTTCCAAGATTCGAGAAGGCAAAGAATACACGTTGAGCAACTTGGATCCAGGGATCATCATTCATCTTTCCGCCCATAAAGTCACCGATATCACCCAAAAGCTGCCAGCCTTCAAGAAATCGTACAGCACTGCCCGCAGGACCGAGAAGAAGACTGCTTTCTTTTCCAAGTGCAGTAAGGCCGGCAGGGATAGATTTCCAAAGATGTGTGTGAGCTGAAACGTCATCTTTAATGTGAGTAGCGTAGGTCAAAAGGTCACGCAAGCTTTCGCCCACTAAATTTGTCATTTTTTTTCCGCCGTCTACTACAGAATGGAAATAGTTCTCGAAAGGTTGCCCTGAACTCACTGGAACAGCTGTCATGTATTCACTCCTTAATAAGGTAGTTAATGATATTTAGGTGTATATTTTAGCATAAAGCGATAAAGTTTGCAATGGTTATACTTAGTTAAGTATAAAACTTTAAATTGACTTACGGATAAATTTAGCTGCAAAAAACCCATCCATCCCACCCTTACTTGGTAAAGTTTGGAAAGGCTCTTCTAATAGTTCCAAATCATAGGTCGCAAGGAAATGCTCAACTTGCTGCTGATTTTCTTCTTTTAAGAGGCTGCAAGTTCCATAGACAATTTTCCCGCCCGGTTTAACATAGCTGAAAGCTTTTTCAAAAATTTGTCTTTGGAGGCCTACTAGACGAGGGACCATTTCATCGTCGAATTTCCATTTCATATCAGGATTTCGTCGCAAAGTCCCCGTACCTG
>JACCVN010000500.1 GCA_013698165.1 Parachlamydiaceae bacterium
GTTTATCCCTCTGAATTTGTGAAGAGTGCTGTTCACTATTCCTGGCTTCTGCCTGCCCTCAAAGAATTTAGAAAGCCCTTCTGCTCCTTATTGATTTCATCAATGCCAAAAGAAAGCGCTGAAATACTAAGTACTATGACCTCTAGCCCCTTGGTCGAGGAGCCCGCCCCAGCAGTCCAAAATTTTCTTTTTTCACTACTTTTCGATAAACTAAAATTCAGTTCTGTTCAGCCTGCCGCTTTTTTGGCCGAGACCGCATTGACACCACTACTCGGCTTAAGTAAATCTCAATTGATTGAACTGATCGATTATTTAGGCATCTATGATCTGGCTCAAGAACTGCGCCAAATTGTGGATAAAAGCGTCATTAAAAATGTGAATAACGCCTTGTCAGTAAAGAAACAGCGTTTTCTTAAGATCTGCATGCATCAAAAAGAGAAGATCTCTGTCGCAAAATTGGGGTTGATAAATTGGCAAGGCGATGGGCCTCAACTCGTAAGAGTTCTCCATCGACGCGGCTTGTTGCGTTTAGGGGGAGCCCTTTCCGGTCAGGACCCAGATTTTATTTGGTACATTATTCATCGACTTGACAGTGGCAGAGGGAATATTGTAGAAAAAAGCTATAGTAAGAAAGAAATCCCTCTTACCTCATCGTCATTGGTTATGCAAGTTCTAGGCGCAATTAATTTCATAAAGAAAATGGGAGAAAAGTGAAGAAGAAGTTTTTTAATTTGATTCGCGGTGATTCCATTCACATCGCTCCGAAAACGAAATTTCTGCCTGCCAAGGAATTTTCTACCCTTCTTGACTCTCTTGAAATGCTTGATCTTGTCAAAGAAGATGTGCAACAATTCAAATTGAGTGAACGTGAAGAAGATGAACTCCTAAAGCTTCAAGCTCAAAAAGAGGGCTTCGAGGAAGGCTTTAAGGCATGGGCAAAAGCAATCACTGAACTCGAGAATGAAATTCAACAAGTGCGAAGTGACATCGAAAAAACATTAGCTCCCATAGCCCTGAAAGCAGCAAAAAAAATTGTTGGCCGCGAGATTGAACTTTCTGATGACACAATTGTCGATATCGTTTCAAATTCCTTAAAAGCTGTCTCGCAGCACCGCAAAATTACGATCTATGTCAATAAAAAGGATCTTGGCATCCTAGAGGCCAATCGTCCTAAATTAAAAGATATTTTTGAGAGCCTGGAATCACTTTCCTTGCGTGAGCGTGCCGATATTACCTCCGGGAGCTGTATCATTGAAACCGAAGGGGGGATTATTAATGCCCTACTTGAAAATCAATGGCGGATTTTGGAAAAAGCCTTTGAAAATTTGCTGAAGCATAATGCCCCAGTTCATTGAGGGAGTTTTTTTCCTCATGGAAAGTGAAATGCAATAATTTGAACGATTGGGCTTTAACACTTCCCAAGAACACAAATATTATATTCACTTCCTTAATGACTTTTTATAAGGATCAATAGATGAAGAGGTCTAAGCTGTTTTCTTTAAAATCATTGTTTACCTTTATGGCTATCTTAGGAATTTTCTGGTTTTCACCGGAAAGTCTCTATTCTCAAATGGCCCCGGCACCATCAAAGCCGAAGCAGGTGACGACGCAACCTTCAACTAATTTGCCTGTTGAACCAAAAACTGAAGCGCAGCAGAGAGCTAATGTGAAAAGTTCTGCAGAAAGTGACCTTCGTGAACCATTTGAGACATTTAAAAGGCCTTCGCTGATCACCCAGGCTGTAGCTCTGACCTTGCTCTCACTAGCCCCTTTTATCATCATGATCTTGACCTCATTTCTAAAGATTGTGGTCGTTCTTTCCCTCTTACGAAGTGCTCTAGGGGTTCAGCAAGCGCCCCCTAACCAGATCATTAACGGTGTGGCATTTATGCTAAGCCTATTTGTAATGTATCCCACCGCGACAAAAATGTATGAAGCTTCACAAGATGCTATCCATCGCTTAAAAGCCCCGGAGTCTTTTACCTCCCCTGAAGCCTCCAATTATATCATTGAAGTTGCCGGTGAAGTAAAGAAGCCTTTGCAGGATTTTCTGAAAATGAATTCGACGGTTAAGCATCAAGCTCTATTCTACCGCATGGCCTACAAAGGGCTGCCTGAAGAATATCGGCTGACACTGAAGCCTGATGATTTTATGATATTGATGCCTTCGTACATTACGAGCCAGCTTAAAGAAGCTTTTGAAATTGGCGTGCTTATCTACATTCCTTTTTTCGTCATCGACCTTGTCACATCAAATATCTTGCTTGCGATGGGAATGATGATGCTTTCGCCTGTAACCATTTCGATGCCTCTAAAGTTGTTCTTATTGGTGATGCTCGATGGTTGGACTCTCTTAATTGAAGGGCTTGTTAATACTTTCAGGTGATCTCTATCTCGACTTTAGGCTTTTTAAGGGGGCATCTAGCACCTCTTAAAAAGCTAAACCCGAGTCTGTGATCCCTATGAAATCATCTACAAAGAAGTGAATGTATGTTTCAATCACATGTGATCCAATTGGCCTATCAAGGACTATTGCTGATCTTAATCCTTTCTGCCCCGCCGATATTAATCAGTATGGTATTCGGGATTATTGTTGCGATTTTCCAAGCGGCCACGCAGATTCAGGAGCAAACTCTTTCTTTCACGATCAAACTTGTGGCGGTAACGCTCACCCTAATGTTTTTAGGCAGTTGGCTCGGGGGTCAGATTATGGGCTTTGCGTTAAATATTTTTACCCATTTCCCCGAATGGAGTGTTGCATCGTAAGGAAGTTTTATGGGTGACAGCTACGCTCTTATTTTTCTAAATAGTGCTCTCGCAAAAGGGGATGCTATTGCCCCATTGTCATTGCTATTTTTATTCATGGCGCGCATGTTACCCATCATTGCTCAAGCCCCATTTTTTGGAGCCAAGGTTTTGCCGCATCCGGTAAAGATTGTATTTTCATTGTGTATGTTTGTTATTTTTCTTCCTCATCTGTTGGCAGTGACTACAGAGCCGATTACTTTTAATCCTTATCTAGTTTTGCTGTTTATGAAGGAGTTCTTCATTGGTCTATTAATGGGATACATCATTAGTATGCCTTTTGCTGTCGTCCAAAGTGCCGGAATATTTATCGATCACCAGCGTGGAGGCGCTAGCTTGATGGTTAATGATCCGACGATTCAGAACCAATCTTCACCACTAGGAACATTGTTTAATTATGTCCTGATCTATATGTTCTTTGTTATAGACGGTCCGTTTATGATTTTAGACAGCATCTCACAGTCTTATACAGTCATCCCTCCAAATCAATTTTTTAACCCTCAATTTTTTAATGAAAATACTCCTTTTTGGACAATGCAAGTGCAGCTATTCAATAAAGTAATGGTCCTTAGCATTCAATTAGCAACCCCGGCACTTTTAGCGATTTTGATGACCGATGTTTTTTTAGGTATTGCTAATCGATTAGCTCCACAAGTTCAAATTACATTCCTTGGAATGCCTTTGAAGTCCTTGCTTGCTCTTGTTATTGTCTGCTTAGGCTTCACAGTCTTTAACTCAGAAGTTCTTAAACAAACACAAGCATGGGTCACACAACTCAATCAAATGATTGAAATGTTCAATCCCTGGTAACAGAAGACAGGGATTACTTGTGACAGTCTACTACACTGTCAAGATAGTATTTTCGGCTATTTCTGCGTCAAAGCCCCATGGTTTGCCGATCATAAAAGGGCGGTATTGACTAATACCCTTTTACGATCGACAAACCGCGGGAGCTTTCACGCTAGAAATAGTCGAAAATTCTACCTTGACAGTGTACTAGGAAGGCTATAGGCTTTGCAAAAGCTCCAAACTCTTCCCTTAAACCTCGATGTAAAGTCATTAAAGGGGTTTCATTGTTTTCCATGCTTTCTCGCATTAAAATATATACGTCTTTATACCCAAA
>JACCVN010000509.1 GCA_013698165.1 Parachlamydiaceae bacterium
GGTAGAGAGCTTCCAACAAGAACAAGGCCCTCCATTTTTCGTGCTTTCTCTAAAGGCGGGAGGTACAGGACTCAATCTAACACGGGCCTCGCATGTGATCCACTTTGATCGGTGGTGGAATCCTGCAGTAGAAAATCAAGCCACAGATCGCGCTTACCGCATCGGACAGAAACATCCCGTAATGGTGCATAAATTTATTTGCAGCGGAACGATTGAAGAAAAAATCGATATGATTATCACTTCTAAGAAAAAGATGTCCCAGGAAATATTGGAAGGTGGCAATGAAGTGTTATTAACCGAGTTGTCAAATGAGGAATTGCTTGGCATGATTGCTTTAGATATTCAACGCGCATTTGGAGACTTTTAATTTTAATACAAAGGAATAGATTATGGGATATTACGGAAAGAGTAGATATGGCGGGTCTGAATGGGCACCTTATGTCCCCGTAGCGGAAAGGAAAGCTAAAGCAGTGCTTCACGCGAAGTCTTTGCAAAAAAAAGGTCAAAAGCTAAATCCCATTGAGATCGAAGGGCGCACCATAGCAAAAACGTTTTGGGGCAAAGCATGGTGTGATAATTTGGAATCCTACAGCGATTATTCCAATCGCCTACCCCGCGGCCGCACCTATGTACGCAATGGCTCGGTAATCGATTTACAAGTTAGCAAAGGTCAGATAGATGCTCAGGTCATGGGCTCATCGTTATATAAAATTAACATTGCGATAACGGCAATGCCACAATCAAAGTGGTCCTCTTTAGTTAAAGTCTGTTCTGGGAAAATTGATTCGCTAATCGAGTTATTGCAAGGGAAATTTTCGAAATCAGTTATGGAGATTATCACACAGCGTGAAGGCGGCCTGTTCCCCAAACCGCAGGAAATTAAAATGCGCTGTTCTTGTCCTGATTCGGCTGGTATGTGCAAGCATATTGCGGCTGTCCTCTATGGTGTAGGGGCCTCGTTGGATCTGAAACCTGAATGGTTATTTGCCTTACGATATGTTGACCATGGAGATCTCATCAGTTCCGTAGATGCAGGCAGCGCGTTTATGCAGGGGCAAAAAACTGTCGGAGGAAACGTTTTGGAAGATGGAGATCTCTCAGCATTGTTCGGAATCGAAATGGATGCTATTGGTAGCTCTGCCAGCAGCATAAATAAAAATGACAGGCCAGCAAAAGAAAAACCATCTCCAAAAGTAAAACTATCGGCAAAGGCTGCAACGCCCAAAGGAATTAAAAAAGTTAAAACTACGGCAAAGTCAACGACAAAAACTGCAACAAAAGTAAAGGCTGTAGCGGCCTCCAAGGCTAAAAAACCGCAAGAGAAGCCAGCGAAGGCAGCTGTAAAACCAATAAAAAAATCAAAAGCAGCCAAACAAGTTGTAATGGTGTAATACCGTGTCGGGCATCACACTTCAATTTCATTTGAAAATAAAAATTGAAGTGTGAATTGCGCTAAATTCCAAAAAATCTTAGATTTTGTTTATCACAATCTATAGGAGAAATGATGAACACTTTAACACAGGCTCAAAAGCCCAGGGGATATTGGGCAACAGCATTCTTTTCAATAATTCGAGGAACTGTACCTCTAAATAAACAAAGCTTTGATGGGCATGTGCTTACCCTGGCTGCGTTTCGAAAAGATAGCCCACATCCAGTTCATTCTCAACTAGAGTCAAATCTCCAAAAGCTTATCGATAATTTCTTTGAAGATTATAAAAATTTGGATGGAGAAAAATATTTAGATACAAGAGCTAAACTTCTGGACAGCACTTTCATGAATTACTTGATTGATATTGGAGAATCTTCCATCGATCCAGAAATACAAGATTATGTTAATGATATTGGTATTTATAGCGCTTTCAAAGGAACGCATAATCTCGATTTATACGAAACGAAAGTGGGTGAATGGGCAAAAGTCTTTCTAGCTTCGTTTCTCAGAAAGGAAACAATTCAATATAACATTGAGGCTAAACGAGGCTTAACGAAAGAAAGGGCTCGAGAACTAACAGATAAGAATACCGAAATTTCAGGGCCCTGGTATCAAGCCTATACCAAAGGAAACGTTTCATTAGAGCAAGTTAAACTCCTTAGAAAGCATTTAAAACATCCAGAATTAGATACAAAAAATCTGCAATCTGAAATGGAAACAGCTTTTCATAAATATCAAACTTTGAAAAATGAATATCCCGAAGAGAATCGGAATGCCTATCAACAAATGATTCTGTCAAATTTAAAAACTTTTATTCAAAAAGTTAATCAATAATCATTTGTAAGACGCTCGAAAAAATTTATGA
>JACCVN010000511.1 GCA_013698165.1 Parachlamydiaceae bacterium
GCATAAATTGCTTAACATTTTGGTCTACTTTTTGGGGATCACTCCAAACTTCTCATTTCACTATAGCACGCCTATTTTTTGGAAAGCAAGCTTTTCCCCCCCTTTTTTGGTGCAACAGAACAACATCCGCTAGTTCCACAGTAGAAATGTCCAGTATTGAAGTATTAAACTTATAAAAAAAATATTGCGTTTCTTTAACCCGTGCTAAATCGCCTTTCTTTTCCGCACAAGTTCATTATTTTTTCATCTAATAACGGGAGCATCCAAGTCGTAGTAACCGGATCATGTAATTTAACTGGCAGTGCTTTTGATAACAACTTAGAGGCCATCTCGATTATAAGAGATCCCGAAATTATTCGATGTTATCAGAAAAATTTTATTGACATGTTTAAATAGCTTAGAAGAACTTCCTTTAGAAGAACTTCCTAATGGTCGAAAAATTGTAACAGGCTTTACTAGCGCAGGGGAGGGTCTTTTTAAAGCGAATATCAACATTAAAGATCTGGGCTTCGATGTTTTCCCCCAGGTTCGATTTAGTATAAAGATAGACCAATGCATGAGCTTTTCCTTTTTCACGTCTAATCGCATCCTTTAAATCAGCGTTATTTTGATTAATTGGAATACCCAAAGTTTCAGATTCTATAACTAATTCTCGTCTATCGAAATAAGTGATTTTAAGATACTCATCAGAGTAAGTCACTCTGCGGCTTCTTGTTCGAATTGTCGTAAGGCTTCTTTATCTTTTTCATAGCTAATAGCAGCCTCCAACCTCAAAACAATTGCTCCATTATCCACAGGTAAAGCATTGTTGGGTTGAAAATAGCTCATGGCGATTTCTCCAAGTTTAGCAAAAGCTCGCCGGCCTTTATCTTCTAACGCACGTTGAGATGAGGGCTATGCTCGGATAAGCTAAAGCTATCGGCTCTCCTCTTCTGCAGATCTTTTTTGCTTGTCTGAAGCGCGATAATGCTTTTCTTCAGCATAGCGTTCGCCCGGTTTGACCTCAATAGAATGTACCTTTTTTTTAAGATCTTTTTTTATAGCTTTTAAAACTTGCACCTCAGTCTGCTCTTCCTTTATCACTATAGGTTCTCCAGTAATTTTTTCTTGGAGAGCATTCATGGTCTTAACAATAAAAAAAACGACAAAAAACATCGCGCAGAAATTAATCGTCGCTTTAAGAACGGGGCCATAGTTAACAATAATTCCATTTATATTTAAGGAGAGACGATCAATTTTAGATTCATCGCTTAGTACCACAAGAAAGGGACTTAGGAGATTATGTATAATCGACTCTATTAATTTTGTAAAAGAGCTACTCATCAGGGCCGCGATAGCAAAATCTACCATATTTCCACGAGCAATGAATGCTTTGAATTCCTGAGATATCGTTCTTTTTTTCATAATATCCTTCCTTAATGAAGTTATGACGAGCGTCCTATCATCTTATTATTGTTTGGCCTCAACAATGTCGGGTAATTTTGCTTGTGTTTAATTTTGCTTCTGTTTCAGGTCCTTACCCGGCACAATTAAGGCTTGCTCGAAGAATCTCTTAATTATACTATGATATGAATATCTTCCCCTGTCAAGGAGTGTAGACTTAAAGCCCGAAGGCTCTATTCTCAACTATTGATTCCTGTCATAAGGTGAGGATCGGGCTTTTCTGATCTAAGCATTTGGTCAGAAAACGTACACTTCCAGCTTAAAAATGGTAAAAAAATGTACATTTTTCTCTTGAAAATGGTAGATTTTTGTACAAATTCGCGGTATGGTATACACGAATGATCATAGAAAGCGCTGATTTGAGGGCAAAATGAAAAGAATTATAGACCATTTTTTACGCGAGTGGAAGGATAACCCGAACAGAAAGCCACTTCTTCTAAGAGGAGCGCGACAAGTAGGCAAGACTCACGCTGCAAGAGAACTCGGTAAGTCTTTTCCCAATTTTGTTGAGATTAATCTTGAGACAAATTCAGACGCGCGAAAAGTTTTCGAAAAAGATCTCAACATCGAAAGAATATTACAGCAGCTTTCTGTGCTCTTAGATACGGATATTAAACCCCATACAACATTGCTTTTCTTGGATGAGATACAACATGTACCACAAACAGTTATTGCGTTGCGGTATTTTTATGAGTTCATGCCAGAGCTACACGTTGTAGCTGCAGGATCCCTTTTGGATTTTGCCATAGAAAAAGTAGGCGCCCCTGTAGGTCGCATCACGCAGC
>JACCVN010000524.1 GCA_013698165.1 Parachlamydiaceae bacterium
GGGATGGGATGAACACTGTTTATGCCAAGCGATTCCCTACTGGGGTATTTCCCGCGCGGCAAACTGTAGGTGTTAGGCTAGATCATCGCATTGAAATTTCCTGCATTGCCGTAGTGCCACTCTGAAGAAGACACTTTTAACTACTTGTATCGGAACTCAGCTTCTTTCAAACGGCGCATAATAGTCTCGATTTTCTTATCTAGTACATGTATGTCCATTAATGTTCATTTAGTTCATAATGGCCATAAGAGGTGAGGGTACTATGAAAGCCGAAGATTTGATTAATCCTTCCGATAAACAGCTCAGGCTGGCTATTGAGAATGAAAATGACAAATTTCATGCTTGCTACACATGGCTTGAAAAAGCGATGCCTGCAAATTTCTTTGAACAGGTCAAGTATGAAAATATCATTCTTACAACCCGCAATCTCATCGGCCTGGACCTGCAAGGCTTTTTTTGTATTATCAATATCAAACGCATGGCTATCGTTCTTTGCTTAGATAGCGCTGATGCCGACTTGCACATCCTTAAGAACTTTGCCAACTATGGCATTCAAGACTATCAATGCTACATCTCATCATCCCCTCCTCCATTTCCAAATTGCAAAAGCAACTTGCGGATTGGCATTGTAAAGTTCACTGAAGCCTTTGAAACTGTCGAAAACTTGTACTCCCCAGAAACAAAAGCGGTTCTTTTACAAAAAATCAAGGAACGTGACCCTGAGATCTCTGAAGAGATCTTTGAAAAATTACTGACCACAATCAATGGGACTTTTATACGATCTCTATCACTGGACCGCGCTGCATTAGCCCTGGAAATGTTTTACAGGGCCCAAACCCGCGATAATTGCCAATATGAAGTGCGTTACAATGAGGATTGGGAAGCCACCGGCTCTACATCCATGCAAATTGTGCTGGCTTGGAAAAATACCCCTAAATACAACTTCCTCTTTCAATTGACCCAAGTGGTCTATCGACATAAGCTGATGATGAAAAAAGTCAATGCGACTTACATCAATCCCTATAGCAAAGAAAGTATTCTTGTCATGGCCTTAGACCTGCATAGCGCCAACGGCCAGGCGGCCTGGGAGGTTGCGGATATTGTTAGATTCCTTAGGGCCTTTGCGACTGTAAAATACTTTATGGAACATGACGCTATCGACTCCCAGCTTTTGAATAAAGGCATCATCGATGATACTACGGCGACTTTCTTGCGTACTATGGCCGATTTCATTCATCAATCTTTGGTTCATATTGATCCAAATCTTTATACTCCAGATAAAATTAAAGAGGACCTTTGCCGTCATCCTGAGCTCACATTGCAATTGGATGAGGCATTTACCTACAGGTTCCATCCTGATTTGCATAATGAAGAACTCTTTAATAAAACTTGCGAAAGCTTTTACGAAAACCTCAATAAGCTTGATACCGGCAATGAAGAAAATGATACACGCCGTAAAAATGTCTTAAAACAAGGCCTTTCTTTCATCAAGCACACTCTGAAAACCAATTTTTTCAGGATGAACTACACGGCCTTAAGCTTTCGGCTCGATCCCGCCTACCTTAACGATATTCCTTTTGATCGGGCCAAGAAATTTCCTTTATTGCCCTATGCGATTTTTTTCATTCGCGGAATGCACTTTTTCGGCTTTCACATCCGCTTCAATGACCTTTCACGCGGAGGTCTACGCACAGTTTACCTTGAGCAACCTGAACAAGTTCAACAAGCGGGCAATAACATTTTTACGGAATGCTATAACTTAGCTTTCACGCAGCACATGAAAAATAAAGATATTCCTGAAGGCGGCGCCAAGGGAATTATCTTCTTAAAACCTGGCGATAGGCTTATTTCAGAAACATTAATTCTTCAAAGTGAGCTTGAATCTGCCGGCATCGGTAGAAAAGAAATAGAAAAGAAAATTGACATTTTCCGAAAAGAACAAAAAGAAGTCTATCTCTACCAAGCCCAACGCTCCTACATCGAAAGTTTGATCACAATCATCAACTGTGATGATTCCGGGAAAATCCGCGCCAAATACATCGTTGACTACCATAAAAAGCCTGAATATCTTTATCTTGGTCCAGATGAAAATATGCACGATTCGATGATCAATTGGATTGCAGCTTTCAGTAAAAGGTATGGCTATAAACCCGGCAGCTCCTTTATCTCCGGAAAGCCCGAAGTGGGCATCAATCATAAAGAATATGGAGTGACATCCCTAGGCGTTAATGTCTACATGGCCGCAGTTTTGCGTTATCTGGGAATAGTGCCTACAACCGATACCTTCACTGTAAAAATGTCCGGAGGCCCCGACGGCGATGTCGCAGGCAACCAAATCTGCAATTTAGCCAAGTTCTATCCCCATACGGCTAAAATTATTGCCCTAACAGATATTTCTGGCTGCATTTATTCGCCACAAGGTCTGAACTTAAATACTATGGTGGACCTTTTCAAAAGGGGGCTTCCATTAAAGTTTTATCCTCCTGAAGAACTTTCGGAAGGAGGATTCCTTCTCGATAAACAAGCCAAACGCAGCCAAACTGCCTTTGCACAGCAAACACTCTGCTGGAAAAAGCTAAATGGTAAATTGATTGAAGAATGGATGCCTGGCAACGAAATGAACCTGCTACTGCGCAGTCACATTCATCATGCCAAAGCTGATGTGTTCATTCCCGCAGGTGGCCGCCCGCGTACCTTAAATGAAACTAACGTGCATGACTACTTAGATGAAACCGGCACGCCCACTTCACTAGCAATAATTGAAGGTGCTAACCTTTATCTCACCCCTGAAGCTAGAGACACGTTAGAAAATTTAGGGGTATTAATCATTAAAGATAGTTCTGCAAATAAAACAGGGGTCATCTGCTCATCATTTGAAGTGCTCTGCGGACTGGCACTTGGAGATGAAAAATTTCTTGAGAATAAAAAAATACTCGTCAAAGAAATCCTCGAGAGGCTTCAAGTTTGCGCTTCAAATGAAGCTAATTTGCTCTTAAGGACCCATGAAAAGACTGGCCAAAATCTCACCGAAATCACTAACGAAGTATCTGAAAGAATCAATCTTTACACTGACCAACTCCTCAATTATCTTGATGCCCAGCCGCTTGATAGTAATC
>JACCVN010000533.1 GCA_013698165.1 Parachlamydiaceae bacterium
ACAGTGATGATCATATGTTCATGAAGGATGCAATATCCGTGCTTTTGGATGGGCTATTTGATGCAGCACAAGGTTTTGAAGAGATAGAGAAAATAGCAGCTGATTTATTTACAGCGGGAAATTTAAATTCTTTGCAGACAAGTAAATCTCTTTATGAAAAGCTTGTTTCTAGAGGAAAAGGTCGACAATCAGCTGTTGAAGCAGCAAAAAAGGGCATACTCTCTGATGATTATGAAACAAGAAATATATCACGGTGGTTGTTTAATAAACTTTTCGAAGATAAATTCGGATATAAAGAAGCAATAGAAGCTATAACCCTTGGTTTTTTAAATGAAGATATCATGATCAGTGGTTCTGCGAGGGAATTATCAGAAAAATTGTTTGCTCATGGGCTAGGAATTGATGAAGGAATTCAAGCTGCATGTCAAGGATTTTTAAATCCTGGATTATTGGTACAAAATAGTGCGAGATTGCTATTCGAAAAACTTTTTAATTATGGTTATGGGTTCAATGAAGCGACTAGAATGGCAGGCGAAGCATTACTAACTGATAATATTTCAATAAAAATGTCCGGCCTCAGTCTTCATTGCAAGCTTCTTGTTGCCGGAAAGGGGATTGAAAGTGCGGAAAGTGCATTTGAAGAAGTACTTAAGGGTACTGTTAAGCAGTTAAAGTCACATGTAAAACAATTATGTCGATACGATTTAAAAACATAAAGACCAATTCAAAGTTAATCGCAAAGTACATTAACAAAGAATTACCTTTCAAATTTGACCCGTCGATGTGGGATACTATTTAAAACAAAGCTTTTATAAGTTGTTTAAGCCTCTTCTCTAGTACTGCCAAATGTTTAGAACATGTCACGTGTTAGCCAAGTGTATTCAACTAATAGTAATAGTAACATTTTGATAGCTCGGACCAAGCCCCTTTCACGGATCATCTCTTATTTAAAAGGCCTATTTTCTGCAAAACCCATTTTAGGTTGAATAGTCGACCAAATTTTAATAAGCATTCCTAAAGGAACTTTGATCTGTGGTTTGATTCGAAAAGAATTTTTGTTTGTTGAGAAAACGCCAGAACAGCCCTTTCCATATGTCAACCAATCTCCTTTGGAATAGTCGCTCATTTTAAGAATGTAATTTGCGCCTGATATGTAAGGCTTCGTTACATTTCCTCCTCGATTACTGTATCGGCTCATCCATAGACATTAAGAACCATTACCCAATCATAAGGAAATGATACTATGCTTCTCTTCGATATCCTCCATATAAAATATAGGAAATTTTTAAATTGGGCGGACATGTTATTTTATTTTGATTGTAATTAATCAATTAATGATTTATAATAAACATAAATTAAAAATTAACATACCAGGGTGGTTAAACTAATGATTGGGTCTACAAATTTAAATTGCCAGCCTCTTTCCCCGATCTTTGGGGCCACACAAGTAACTTCCCCAGAATATCTTTATGATTTAGAAGACACCTACCTGAATTTAATCCAAAATAACCATTCCACAGTTTCCAGCAAATTAGAAAGTCAATATTCCCTTGCAGATTTATTTCGGTGTGCTCAACAAATTAAAAATGGCGAATTAACACATGTCCATACCCCACAAAAAGAAGCATGCTTTCTTGTAGCGATGAATATTTTCTTGTATTGTAAATGGGGAAATCCTGCACTTGAAGAAGGGGTGGCGGGATTGGTTCCCCACCTAATTAACACTTTGGGAGAAAAAAGTTTTGTTCACTGCTTTAAGATCTTGTCGATGATACATGCTATTGGATTTCGCTCTAAAGATCAAATGTCCGATACCACCACTCCTTATTCTAATTTCAAAGTTTATGACAATAGCTTTTTGCCCATTGCCCATGAGGTTCTTGGCCTTAATGAATCCCTATCTAAAGAATTGTATGTAGATTTGCATTACGGGAAGAATAATGATCCTGATCAACATTGGCATGTAGCGCCAAATATGTTTGGCGATATCGATCCTATTTGGGGGGAAGTTAAAATGCTAAAAATGCTAAAAAGTAACTATCCTGAAATTTTTGAGGAACTTAATTCATTTTTTTTAAAAATCACAAACGCCAGCCAGCCCGTTTGCGAAGGTCTTCGCGAAGGCTTTTATGGCAACAGAATAATCGATCCAGATCTCACGCCTTTTAAAAAAGGATCTTTTAATATCATCTTCAATATTGATAAGCACATTAGAATTAGGGGAGATTACAATGCCCGTGCTTGGGATAGGATAGCTAAAGCTTTTGAAGTAATGATGTCGAGTGGCAATCCACAGCTTCTAGCTCAATGCGATCAGCTGCAACAAATATTTAAAGGTTGCATAGAAGATAGCATCTAAGCTCGCCATTGTAAATCTCTAGAGTGCCTTCTCTCTCAATTATGAGATGAGATCTAGACTTAGTATTCCGGGTATTTGTGAAACAAAATACCCGAAACTAAGGCTGACTCCAATCTTTTCACAAACAAGAACAAGAATTTGTTGGATGAAATCCAATCGCTTTACAAGTTTATACAGAACAAATTAAAAGATATTAAAACAGGGTAAAACATGACTATGAAATCAAAACGAGTTTCTGACTCAACTGTACACGATCATACATATAAAATTTTTCCTAATGATCTCAATTCCTATGGCACGGTTTTTGGAGGTCTCGTCATGTCAATTTTAGATAGGATTGCTTTAGTAGTCGCAGAAAGGCATAGCGGATTGACTTGTGTGACTGCATCAGTTGATTCAATGCATTTTCTGGGGCCTGCAGAGGAAGGTGATAATCTATTATTTAGTGCTTCTGTAAACCGTGCTTGGCGGACCTCTATGGAAATTGGAGTTAAAGTTTTGGCAGAAAATTTTCGTACAGGGGATAAAAGACATATTATTTCTGCATATTTTACTTTTGTTGCTTTAGATGAAAATAAGCGGCCTATTGAGGTTCCACAGATATTACCCGAAACTCCTTTGGAAAAAAGGCGATATGAAGAGGCCGGTTTACGAAGAGAAAGAAGGAAAAAAGAAGCAGAAGAAAAAAAAGAAAGAAGAGCCAAGGAATCTTTATAGTTTTGACTCATTAGAGATATATTT
>JACCVN010000541.1 GCA_013698165.1 Parachlamydiaceae bacterium
ACATAAAGCAATATTATTAGCCCTTCCATAAAGCATTACAATTAGCCCTTCGGGCAAAATTTACATAGTTTTGAAGAAATTGACAGTTTAAGTGGATGAACTTTACACCTCATCCACACTTAGGAAGCCCCGAATGGGGCAAATTGTGTAAAGCCCATAGTGTAGTCCCGATAGGGGCAAACTATGGGTGGTGAATATTTGAATATAAGTCCCGAAGGGGCGGCTTGTGAAGCATACTATAGGGCCTTTTAAATGAGCTCAACCCCAAGGCTTCCGCGCAGCCGAAATTTCTCAAATTCAGCTATGTCGAGCATCTGTTAATCAATGTCGGTAGAAGCCTCTAAACGCTTTGTCCCAGGAATAAGTGACTTTTTCGCCGTTATCTTTATTGTAGCGCACCTGTATGCTAACATAGGGGTGAGTATGTAGATTGTCAAGATTGCGGCCTTCATTTTTCCTATAAATTTTTACATAAATTTCCTTGTTGTACCATGGGGAAGTGATCACGTCGCTATTCCCTTTTTCCCAACGTAAGAATTGCTGATAGTCTTTTTGGCCATTATAAACCAAAGTATCTAGGTAATACTTCTGTATCAAATCAATAATATATTCAGGTTTATCTTCAAGTCCTTGGACGTAAAAATCGACTTCCGCACCAATCATATGCTTGGAATAGCTCTGAGCAGGGGAGTTGTCGACATAAATATGATGATCTGGACAGCGGTGGCCAGAGGTGATGATCACTTTGTTCTCAGTTTTCAATTGAATGTAGTTGAGCAGATCAATGAGGATTGGATATACGAATTCTTGGCCATCTTTTATTGGCAGACTATGATCAGAAGGGCCATTACAGTCGCTGACATATCGCGTTTCTCCGTTTTGTTCTATTTGCTTGAACGGATTGTTGCCTTTGCCGTGACATCGAAAATGGTGTTTAGTGACTGCCGGAATTTTACCGCTCAACTCCTTTTTCCATTCATAAATGGGAAGGGGTTGTGGGGTAGGTGGCGGAGGTCTAAAAAGATATTCATCTTGCCTGCGATAAATGTATTCTCCTTTTGAGATTTGCTGTTGGCTGAATTGTTTTGGGAAAGAGGGGTCTTCACCACACGAAGTTAAAAGAGTAAACAATAAAAGCGCTAGGAAGTATCCGATCCTTGAGGAAGAAGAACTTTTTTTTTCTGAATTATATGTCACTGATGTGGTGGCTTTAATAAATTTCTCAGATTCAACTATGTTGAGTATATCTATACCTGAAATCATCATTTTGCTAAAGTACTAGTACAAGTAAAGCTTAGGATTGTGATAAATGGAATTTGAATTAGAGGACGAAATGGATTGGATTGATCGCTTTCAGCTTTTTTTGTTTGATCTTGATGGTCTGTTGGTTAACACTGAAGAGCTGCATTTTCTTGCCTATAAAAATATGCTTAAGAATCGGGGATATGACCTCGCTTGGGATTTTTTGCGTTACTGTCGTACAGCGCACTATCATTCAGATAAAATCGCGAGTGAACTTTACGAGATGTTTCCGACATTGCTCTGTCAAGAGCCTTCTTGGGATATCCTCTACCTCGAGAAAAAACAGGCCATGATCCACCTTTTAGAAGTCGGTGCAGTGCAATTGATGCCTGGAGTTTTGGAGCTGCTAACGATTCTAAAAGAGCGAAATCTTAAACATTGTGTTGTGACTCATTCTCCAAATGAGCTTGTGGAACTTATACGAAAGCAGCATCCAATATTGAATTCCATTCCGAATTGGATCACCCGTAGAGATTATGTTTCTCCAAAACCGAGTTCTGAATGCTACTTGAAGGCGATAAAGATGTATGCTTCTGAAGGGGATAAAATAATTGGCTTCGAGGACTCTCCTAGGGGGCTGCGGGCTCTGATGGGGACGAGGGCCCTGACTGTAATAGTTTGTGATGTTCCTTATCCCGAGATAGAAGAATTTACCAAACTGGGCGCACTTCACTACATTAATTTTACAGAATTGCTGAGTTCAAATTTAGGGGTGCTAGATATAAAGAGATGAGTCTGCCTAGTACCCCTAACAGTGTACTAGTATTCCACTTGTACAAGGAAAAGGCCATGGGGAGGAGCGCCTACGCCGGCTTTACTGCGATCTTTAAGAGCTAAAAGCCGTGGGATATCTTCAACGGGACGTTTTCCTTTTCCTATTTCTACTAGCGCGCCTGTCAAATTTCTAACCATTTTATAAAGAAATCCATTGGCTTTAAATTCTATGCTGACAGTTTGACCATCAGAAATTACATTTATCAAATGCATCGTTCGAACAGGATTGCGGCCGGCGCTGCCGATGTCTGAATCATTGATAAAAGAGGTGAAATCGTGAGTTCCAATTAATAAATTTGCTGCGGCTTTCAACTTGTCTAAATCGATTTTCTCGCGAATATGCCAGCTGTATAGCCGTGTAAAAGGGTTTTCAACTCTGCCTAAATGTAGGTTGTAGCGGTATGTTTTATTAATAGCGCTATAGCGTGAATGGAAAATTGGAGAAGTCTCCTCCATCTGTTGTACGCGGATATCGGGTGGAAGCAAGGCGTTTAGGCTTTGCAAAAAACGGAAAAGGTCTAAGGGCGCATGGCATTTAAAATGGGCTATCTGGCCAATGGCATGTACCCCGGCATCAGTGCGGCCTGATCCGTGAATGACAACATCTTCCTTAACCAATACCTTGAGAGCCTTTTGTATCAATCCTTGAATTGAAATCCCGTTTGGCTGTACTTGCCAGCCGCTGTAATTTGTGCCGTCAAAGGCGATAAGCATTTTGTAGGTGTGCATATCTTTAAACCTTCGCTTGACATTCTGCAATTTTCTCGGCAAAGAGCAGGTCTTCCGGAGTGGTCACCTTAATATTCGTGTAAGACCCTAAAACTAGCTTTACCGGGAGGTTTAAAAGTTCAACCAATGATACGTCGTCAGTCACCGTAAGGTCCTTCTCTAAGGCCACAGCAAAGCCCCGCGCTAACAATTTAGGGCAAATAGCCTGTGGGGTTTGTATTTCCCATAAAGTTGAGCGATCGGGAGTTTGAACAACAATTTTTGAAGCGTCTGCCTGTTTTACAGTAGATTTTAGGGGCGTCGCTACACAAGAGGCTCCCATTTTCATGGCAGTGTCAATCACATCGCGGATTGCCTCCAGCGTGACAAAAGGTCGGGCAGCATCGTGGATGCAAACGAGATTTGCATTTGAATCGATTTCCTTAAAACCATTAAACACTGAATCTTGTCTTCGTAGACCCGGAAGTGCGTATTTTAAAGGTATCTTTGGTTCATAAACTTCGAAAAGATATCGGTATTCCTCATGACATACAACAATAATTTCTGTGACATCGGAAATTTGTAAGAATTTTTCAAAACTATAAAGTGCAATAGGTTTCTTATTTAGTTTTAGAAACTGTTTGGGAAGAGGCGTTAGCATGCGACTGCCGCTGCCGCCGGCTAACAGTATGACACTGACAGAGTTTTTAGCTCCGCCTGAAAGTATGTCTGAGGAGTTATAGTTCATTTGGATGCCTCCAATGTCATTAGTAGAAGTTCAGGCGGAGCAAACCAGCGGAACGGCATGTTGGCACCGACGCCCCGATTGATATAAATCCATTTGCCGTGTGACTGCATTAGTCCGCTCTTAAATTGCGGATTTTCTAAAAGTGTGAATTTTTGCCACATCCAAGGAAGATTGACTTGTCCGCCGTGAGTATGACCAGAGAGAACAATCTCACCCGGAAATTTTTCAAGAAGTCTAAGTCCGTCAGGATTATGCAAAAGAATGATCCCCGGATAGCGATTATCGTAATCTTTAAAAGCAGTTGCCGGATCTGTTTTTCCAAGTATATATTCTCCAAGACCACAAATATTTAGTGCGCTATTGCCAATTGGAATGCATATATTAGCGTTGTTGAGCAATGTGAAGGGGGTTTTTGCTAAAAGCTCAATAAGTTTAGGGTGAGTGGCGATAGCAGAAGCCCTGGGCGTTGATCGTTTGGCAAGATGCACTTTTTTGAAAAGGCGTGAAAATCCTTGAGAAATTAAAGAGCTCGAATTAGATACGACATCATATTCACCTTGGTCATTGAGGGATACAGGCTCGCTATAGTCGTGATTGCCAAGGACGGCATAACATCCGTATGGAGCTTTAAAAACATTCAAAAAATCTTTTAAGGCGTTTGGGTCGTGTAGATTCGAATGACAGATAAAATCTCCGGTAAAAACGATAATATCAGGAGATAGTTCTGCGACTTTTCGCTGGATTTTCTTGAGAAATCGATTTGAAGTATTCTTTTTGAAATGAAGGTCACTGAACTGCAAGAGTCTAAGGCCTTCTAATGACTTTGGCAATTGTTCAATAGTGATAGTTTTTTTTGAAACCTTTAGCAATTTGGGTTCGATGAAACGCGGCCAAATACCAATGCCTGAAGCAATACACCATAGGTCCCAAAGGGAATCGGTTAGATGCTTATTAAAATATGTTAATCGTTGATTGCTAGCCATTTTTGAATAGTTTAGCATTTCCAAGCAAAAAACGAAAACAGAATAAAATACTTGGGCAACAGCCACAAAAACATCGTACCTGTACCCAAAAAATTAATCTTATCCTGTTAGAAAAAGAACAACTTTTGAAGCACGGGCACGAGCCGAGGCACGGGCAGAGCACGAGCACGTTTTGGGGATCGCTGCTGCGAGACGCAGCAGCCCACAAAGGCTGTCATTTCAGTTTACTTTGTAGCTAATTCGCCTTCTTTCAGGTGCTTTGCAATTTTGCCGGCCATTTTGAACATATCGATTGGCTGTGGAGAACCAAAAACTTTTGCAAGTTTGGCATCTGGATTGATATTGCGTTTGTTTGCCTGATCTTGAAGTTTATGCTTTTTGATGTAATCCCAAAGCTTTTTTGTAACTTCTGTGCGGGCCATTGGGCCTGGTCCTACGATTTCTGCCAAAGCATCGCTCACTTGAATTGGCTTCATGAACGCGGATTTTTTTTTCTCGGTTGTCATGATTGACTCCTTTAAATTGGTTTAACCTAAAAAATTTGAGGGAAGAGAGCATAATAATCTACATATTGAATTCTTGTATCGTTGTTTCCATTTTAGAGTCAAAAGAATTAAGCGAAATTTTTTTTTAACATTGTTATCTGTTCACTTGCCATCGAAGGGAAAAACGATGCTGAAAGTGTACTTTGTTGAATTATACAAGATGATGAGGTAGCCTTGAGAGAGTACGTACACACGTTAAATCTAAACCATGGCGCAAGGCTATTAAAAGAAAGATGGGTACTAAAAAGCTGAAAATTTAGCGCCAATAGAAGGGTTTTATTATGAAAAAAAATAATGATCTTGATGCACTATTAGAAAAAATATTATCTGTTTCGACACCTTTAGAAAAATTAGAGATTTTAAACGAGTGTTCTGAAGCTAATGAATTTGTAAAGAGTTGTCATACCTTAAAAGTATTCTTGGGTGGTTTATCGCTCGATTGCGATATAGCAATAAAAAGCATACTTGCTCTAGGGCAAGGCCAAAATGTGTTTAGTCAAATTGATATTCTTCCAAATCCTTTTGAATCATTGCGTGAGTTGCTACAACCTCTATTGGAAGTAGAAAAATTCTACTTCTCGGTAGGAGGAATCGTGGGATACTATTCTATGGCCATTAAACTGATTGCAAATAAAAAGCTTCCTTCATGCTCTCTTGAGGCTTGTGGGCATTTACTCCAGCCGCCCTACATCGACCTTTCTGTCGACACCCCTGAGATTCAAAAGGCGATTACTGATGGAATCGAAAATTTCTCAAGCATCGCAGTCATTTACCCTATTGGGGGTGCGGGTGACCGTTTAGATTTGCGCGACGAGCAGACAGGTGAACCTCTGCCTGCGGCTTATCTTCCATTTGGCGGTTTTTCTTTGCTTGAAGGACTAATCAATGACCTGCAGGCGATTGAATTTATCTTTTGGAAATTGAATGAGATTCAGTTGACGACGCCTGTGGCTATGATGACATCGGAAGAGAAAAACAACCAAAAGCATATTTTAGAGATCTGCTCAAGCCATCAATGGTTTGGCAGATCCTCGGATAGTTTTAGATGGTTTATGCAACCTTTAGTACCAGTGGTAGTTGAAACGGGGGATTTTTCTTTATGTGCGCCCCTAAAGCTATGTCTAAAGCCTGGTGGACATGGGGTCATCTGGAAATTGGCTCAAGATAATGGGATATTCACTTGGTTTGAGGAGCTCGGCCGTCGGAAAATCCTTGTGCGCCAAATTAATAATCCTGTTGCGGGAACTGACCATGGCATTATTGCCTTTACAGGCATCGGTTGTGACGGTGATAAGGCCTTTGGAGTAGCCTCCTGCCCGAGATTGCTAAATGCTGCTGAAGGGATGCTTGTGCTGGTGGAAAAGGAAGAAAATGGCCATCACCATTATCATATAAGCAATGTTGAATATACAGATTTTCACGCCTTTGGATTAACAGATAGCCCTATCGATTCTGGCAGTCCATACTCCCTTTACCCAGCCAATACAAATATTTTGTTTGTTGATATTGACGCGGTTAAAGAGGCATTAAAGGTCACACCCTTTCCCGGAGTGCTCATTAATTTAAAAAATCAAGTGCCCTATATTGATCCGCAGGGGAATGTAAATATGGCCTTTGGAGGCAGAGTCGAGTCGATGATGCAAAATATTGCCGATGATATCATTGATAGTTTTCCTAAGAAGTTAAGTGTTGAAGAGCAAGAGGGGCTCAGAAGCTTTTTAACTTATAATGACAGGCGTAAGACAATTTCAGTGACCAAAAATCAGATTAGAGAAGGTAAATCAATTTTGGAAACGCCGGATGCCTGTTATTTTGATCAATTGAAAAATAGTCATGAATTATTGACTTTGCATTGTCAAATGAAGATGGCAGAGATCGGAGATTTGGAATCTCAAATACAGACAGGACCTGCATACCATGTTTATTATCATCCGGCACTAGGTCCGCTGTATCAGATCATCGCTCAAAAAATTCGCGGAGGTTTAATTGAAAAAGGTAGTGAGCTGCGGCTCCAAATTGCAGAATTGGAAATGATTGGTTTGCAGTTAAATGGAAGCCTCAGCATTCAAGCGATTGATATTCTAGGACATAAAGATGACGCAGGCATTATCAAATATAGTGCTCAAAACGGAAAATGTGAACTAATTAACGTTAAAGTAATTAACAAAGGTATTGATTGGTCTGCGGAAAATTCCTATTGGAGAAATAAAATTAGCCGCCATGAGCAATTAGAAATAATTTTGCATGGTAATGGAGAATTTTTTGCTGAAGGCGTGACATTCAATAAAGGTCAAAAATTTGAAGTACCCAATGAACACCGATTAGAAGTGAGAGAACATAACGGAAAAATTGAACAACATTTGCAACAAATTAGCGAACCTACCTGGCATTGGAAATATGGACGTAATGGACTAAATGGACTTGGCAATGCCATTATTTTACAAAAGGTTTTCAGGTCTCAAACGAGCATAAATCTGATGTCAACAAACCATATTAACGGCAGATAACTTTAAAAACTAAATGCATTAAGTACATATATAGTCCAACTTTGCTGCTGTCGTAATTGTGCTTAATGTCGTTATCGACTTACAAGTTTAAGCCCAAACTTTTTGTTGTCGTCCATTTAGTCCATTTGAATTGACTAAAAAATTGGGATTTCATAAGCTATAGCCTTTCACACGATTTACGCGGCCATGGCGGAATTGGTAGACGCGCTAGATTCAGGTTCTAGTCGGGGAAACTCGGTGGATGTTCGAGTCATCTTGGCCGCAATCCTATACCTACGGAAAGGCCATGTCAAAATACGATATAAAGCGAATCCGCAATTTTTCAATCATTGCTCACATTGACCACGGGAAATCCACTTTGGCTGACCGCCTTTTGGAGCTGACCGATACCTTGACAGCTAGGGAAATGCAAGCGCAAGTTCTCGATGACATGGACCTGGAGCGTGAGCGAGGCATTACCATTAAAGCGCATCCGGTAACAATGACTTATCGTGCTGCCAATGGTCAAACATACCAAATTAACCTTATAGATACTCCAGGGCATGTTGACTTCACTTACGAAGTTTCGCGTTCACTCTCAGCTTGTGAAGGTGCCTTATTAGTGATTGATGCCGCTCAAGGCGTGCAGGCCCAAACGCTTGCTAACGTGCATTTGGCGATTGATCGCAATCTAGAAATTGTGCCGGTTATTAATAAGATCGACCTCCCAAATGCAGATATCCCGAGCGCTCGTCAGCAAATCGAAGAAATTATTGGCATAGATGCTTCCGATGCGATCTGCTGTTCAGCCAAGTCAGGTGTAGGGGTCAATGAGATCCTTGATCGCATTATAAAGCTTGTACCCCATCCCACAGAGCCCAAAGACAATATTTTGCGAGCTTTAGTATTTGACTCGCATTACGATAATTATCGCGGCGTGATGGTATACTTGCGCATTGTCAGTGGAGAGATTCGTAAAGGATCAATCATTAAAATGATGGCATCGGATAAGAGTTTTGATGTTTTGGAAGTGGGTAAATTCCTTCCCAAAGAAACGGCTGTCGACTCATTGCGTCCCGGTGAAGTGGGATACATGATTGCCAACATGAAAAATGCTTCCGATGTAAAAATTGGGGACACACTTACTCTTCAAAAATATCCTGCTCAAGAGCCTCTTCCCGGTTTTAAATTGATTACTCCAGTGGTATTTGCGGGAATTTATCCTATTGATGCAACTGATTTTGAAGCTTTGCGCGATGCCCTGGCCAAGTTACAATTGAATGATTCGGCTCTTTATATCGAACAAGAAAGCAGTACGGCCCTTGGATTTGGATTTCGCTGCGGATTTTTAGGATTATTACATTTAGAAATCGTCTTTGAAAGGATTCAGCGTGAATTTGACCTGGACATCATTTCTACGGCTCCAAGCGTTATCTACAAGTTTACTTTAGGCAATGGCGAGACCGTTGACGTTGATAATCCTGCACATTATCCTGATCCAACCGGCATTATGCGCGTTGAAGAGCCTTGGGTCAAATGCGTAATTATTGTGCCTTCTGAATACTTGGGAGCCATAATGAATTTAGGGATGGAAAAACGAGGGCTCTGCACTAAGACAGAAACGCTTGATTCTCGTCGTCTAATGCTCACCTATCGAATACCTCTCAATGAGATTATCACTGATTTTAATGACAAACTGAAATCGATTACAAAAGGCTATGGCTCTTTTGATTATGAATTTGATAGCTACGAGAAAAGTGACATTATCAAATTGGAAATCCGCATTAATGAAGAGCCTGTAGATGCGTTTTCATGTTTAGTGCATCGTTCTAAAGCCGAAGCAAAAGGGCGCTCTCTATGTGAAAGGCTGAGTGAGGTTATTCCTATGCAGCTCTTTAAAGTGCCTATTCAGGCTGCTATCGGGGGCAAAGTTGTCGCTAGGGAAACGATCAAAGCAATGAGCAAAAACGTAACAGCCAAGTGTTACGGTGGAGATATCTCCCGCAAGCGCAAGCTTTGGGAAAAGCAGAAGAAAGGCAAAAAGAAAATGAAGGAAATTGGCAAGGTCAATATCCCTCAAAGTGCCTTTATGGATGTTCTCAAAACTGGGGACTAACAGAAAGATTGAACAAAAATCGTGTTCTTGCCCATGTCTGAAACTTAACTCTTTGTCTGATCAGATTCAGGGGCGATCGCGGGAACTATTTTTGCTACCACAGAGCCCCAGAGAAGAAGAGAGACGGTGATGTCTTCATTTGATAAATGCTAGTGCTCTAATCGTTTTACATCCCCGCCAAGCTGCAAAAGCCTTCATAGTCCTCTCTCTGTGGCTCTGTGGTAACAAAATCGTGTCCGTTTTTTTCTGAAACTTAACTCTTTAATAGCCCTTAAAATTCCTAAAGTCTAGGCTGTGCATTTAATAGGATTTTGAAGCGTTTCAGGTGAATCCCACACCCTTTTGACTAGATAGACGCATAGATAAAGGACCGGTGTATTGACAACGCTAAAAGCGCTTTTATATATCAAAGAAAGTGCCATGATCGGTGCCACATCTGCCCAGCTCATTCCAAGACCCCAATAGAGATAGACGATATCGATGATCACGGTATCGACACCTTGCGATATCCAAACAGATCCATTATTTCGCAGCCAAAGAAATCGTGTGCCGGTCCAGCTTTTAATTTTTGCATAGATTTGGATGTCGACAATTTGAGCAACAAGATAAGCTGCCAAAGATGAGAATATGCGCAATCCACTTAAACCTAATACTTCTTGAAAAGCTGTTTGGCTTCCGGGAATAGATTCAGGGAGCATCAGTGCCAGTTGAATGATCCCAAAACTTAGCAAGCTCATGCCTAAGGCTATATAAACCATCAGTTTTGCTTTCTTTGCCCCATAAAATTCAGTGACCAGATCACTCAGTAAAAAGGTCAGTGGATAAGTGATCAACCCTGCCGGAATAACAAAATTCGGCATGAAAGGCATCTGGATCATTTTTGCCGAAATGATGTTGGACATGACAACAATCACACAGAATGCAGTGCTAATGACCTGTAAAAGGATACGTTGGATGCTTGATTCCATCGATGCTCTTGAGAGAAGATTGAAAAAGGTTGAATTTTCTAAGTTATTCCGAAAAAGAATGACTTGAATGCAGAACGAACCATAGCAGAACAGCAAAAAAAGTAACAGGATTTAGAATATTTTGACATGGTTCAACCGCGAGAGCTTTGGCGTTGCCCAAATTCTCAGATTCAGCTATGTCTAGTATCTCTTCATTATTGCCATGGTGTTACTAGTATACTATCTTGACAGTGTACTAGCTATATGGGTCAAACTTTTTAGTAGCGCAAATGAAAAATCTCTTGATTAAAGGACTATAATGGAAGGACCATCGCTTTATTTAGCAGCTGAACAGCTACACCCCTTTACGGGTCAATGCATAAAAGGTGTTGAGGGCAATACTAAAATAGGTAAAGAGAGGCTTATAGGAAAGAAGGTATTATCTATTTTTTCCTATGGAAAGTATCTATTCTTTCAATTTGATACGTTTGCATTGAGGGTTCATTTTCTTCTTTTTGGAAGTTTTGAAGCGATTGTCAAAAAAAAGAAAGTCACTGGTGATTACCCTAAAAAAGTGCGTGTACCACGTCTAGCTTTGCAACTGAAAATTGGCAGTATCGATATGTACAGTTGCTCTTTGCGATATATTGAGGATTCTAACGCCATAGATCTTTGCGATTACTCAACTGATATTATGTCTGTAAACTGGGATGAGAAAAAAGCATTGGCCAAGATAAAAAATGATAAGGAAAGTGAA
The DNA here is from genome assembly GCA_013698165.1 of Parachlamydiaceae bacterium. Lineage (GTDB taxonomy): Bacteria > Chlamydiota > Chlamydiia > Chlamydiales > Parachlamydiaceae > JACCVN01. The sequence continues at coordinate 11,367 of JACCVN010000541.1, forward strand.
ATTGCTGATGTTCTGCTAGACCAAAGTATATTCACAGGCGTTGGCAACATCATCAAAAATGAAGTGCTCCTATTGGCTAAAGTGGCCCCTACAAGAAGAATTGATGAGCTTTCTCTTCCAAAATTAAAAAAAATTATTAGCTTGGCGCATAGCTATGTCTTTCAATTCTACGAATGGCGAAAAAATTTCGAGCTAAAAAAGCACTATCAAGTTTATAGGCAAAGCAACTGTCATATATGTGGCAGTAAAGTAATCAAAAAATGGACAGGGTTACGCCATCGGGTGAGCTATATATGCCCCCATTGCGAGCGTTAAAGAAAATGGTTATTTTTCGCTATCAATCCTTATCAGTCCACCAGGTCATCGCGTTTTTTGCGTTCTTTAGTTTCTTCAGGGCTTAAAGTCTCTTCTTCTTCGTAATATTGTTCATCTTCGTTGTCACCTCGTAACTCATTAGGCGTCAGGAAAGGCTGTTTCAGATGGTCGCTAGGTCCAGTTTTTTCATCATGGTCAAAGTTTAAGGGCTCAGGATCATCAGGGGTTTTTTTATTCTTTTTGTGCGGCATACTCTGTCCCTCCTAGATAGGCATTAAGTCAATGTCATAAAAATAAATTTATTTTGACAGCATTGGGTTTTATGCCCTGATTCTTGCACTCGGCAGTGTTAGGTGCAATGATTTTTTTTATCAATTTCCATCTAATGCATGTGTACATTCTTCGAAGTCATTTTGATAAAAATTAAAATTGGTGTTAGATATTCAAAATAATCATCAGGTGCGTGTTCTCGAGAATTCGACAATGGAAAAATTCCCATAAATTAAAATATTGATTGTTAGTTACTTTCCCCGAAATATAGCCTTTACAGAGAGCTCGCTTGCTGTGTAAGATGACTATATTTGAAATTATAAGATGAGTTTAATATGCACGAATTTTGTCCATGCTGCAGCAAAAAAATATATCAGGAATGTTGTCAACTTATGCATGATGGTGCATTTCCCGAAAATGCGTTAGCATTAATGCGATCGCGCTATAGTGCTTATGCTTTAAGCCTTCCGGAATACATTATGCGAACGACACATCCCGATCATGGAGATAGATTATTGAATAAAGAAGAATGGAAAATGAAAATTTTAGATTTTTCTAGAACTACACAGTTCCATCGGCTAGACATAGTAAATTTTCAAGATGGAGCTGACGAAGCATTTGTGACATTTATTGCCCATCTTAGTCAGGAGAAGCAGCCAATGCAACTGCATGAAAAGAGCCGGTTTTTAAAAATTGGCTCCCAATGGCTTTATCGCGATGCTGTGTTCTTCGATTGACGCTTGCGCCTGTTTCATATAAAATAGGGGCAACACTTCATAAAAAAATAGCGATGATAAGTCCTTCAAAGCCAGATTTCGATACCGTTATCGATGCCAAGAGCATTCAAAGACAATATATAAAAGATATATTGCGTCATCGAGAGCTCATCTACTTTTTTTCCTGGAGGGATATTTTAGTTCGCTATAAGCAAGCGTTTTTTGGAATAGCCTGGGCATTGCTTCGTCCGCTCTTGACAATGTTTCTGTTTACGCTAGTTTTTAGCCGTATGGCCCATCTGCCCTCTGAAAATGTCAGTTATCCACTTTTTGTGCTTGCAGGAATGCTCCCTTGGCAGATTTTTTCAAATACGATTGCAGATAGTTGCCATTGTATGTTGAATAATTCAAATCTCATTTTAAAAGTCTATTTTCCCAGGATAATTATTCCTTCATCACAGATGATCGTGCATCTCGTAGATTTTCTCATTGGGCTTGTGATGTTGATTATCTTGGCGATATTTTTAGGGGCTATAGACCCTTTGACATTTTTTGCTTTTCCGATATTTGTGATATTGACCGCCTTTTTATGTCTTGGCGGAGCATTTTGGCTTTCTGCTTTGGCAGTAAAGTATCGAGATTTCAGATTTATTATTCCCTTTGTGGTTCAGTTTGGGATGTTTCTGTCTCCTGTTGGTTACGGGACCTTTTTGATTCCGGAAAAATGGATTTGGTTTTACCAACTCAATCCTTTAGTGGGAATCATTGATGGTTTTCGTTGGAGCTTTTTTGGAATTTCATATCCCTACTTTGTCGACTCTTTAGTGATTTCAACAGTTATGACGTTGGTAATATTGATCACTGGATTTTGGTATTTTCGAAATTTAGAACAAACGCTTGCGGACAGCCTTTAAAGATGACAAATGATATCGAAATTACAGATCTTTCGAAAAAGTATCAGATTTGTCATGATCCACAAGCCATGTATTCCACATTGCGCGAGACACTAGCCTTTAATGCCAAAAAGGCCTTAATGAGACTGCGAGCGCCATTTTCATCTTCTAAAAACCCGAGAGTTTACGAAGAGTTTTGGGCATTAAAAGATGTTAACCTCACAGTTAAAAAAGGGGACCGAGTAGGAATCATCGGCCGCAATGGCGCAGGCAAATCGACATTGCTGAAGATCCTTTCGAAAATCATAAGCCCAACTACCGGTCATTTGAAAATGCGTGGAAGAGTCGCAAGCCTTCTGGAAGTAGGTACAGGCTTTCATCCTGAGTTGACAGGAAAGGAAAATATATTTCTCAATGGAGCAATTCTTGGAATGAAAAGGCATGAGATCAGCACAAAATTCGATGCTATTGTCAATTTTGCTGAAGTCGATAAATTTTTAGATACTCCTGTGAAGCGGTATTCCAGTGGGATGATTGCAAGGCTTGGATTTGCAATTGCTGCCCATTTAGATCCTGATATTTTGATTATTGATGAGGTATTGGCAGTAGGTGATGCGGCATTTCAGGAAAAATGTTTAAAGACATTGAATGAGCTAGGTGGGGCTGGTAGGACAGTTTTATTTGTGAGTCACGACATCAACGCCGTCATGAACCTTTGTAACAGGGGAGTGTATCTGGATAAAGGTAAAGTTGTCGCTGCTGGTCCCATAGATGCTTGTGTTGATGCCTATATGCGGCATGTGCAGACCATTTCTACACAATGGCAAGGAAATCTTGGGGATGATCATATCCGTTTTACTAAGATGAGAATCATGTCTGATCAACATAGTAAGGAATTCTTCTATCAAAATGAAAGTGCGATTATTGAAATAGAATATGAGATTTTTAAGCCCTCCAAAGAAATTACCATTTCAATAGGGGTATGGAACCAACGTAATCAATTGCTTGCCCACTCAGGGCATTTTGAAAGCTCTGAAGCTGTTGCGCAGTTTTTTCAGAAAGGAAAGCGTCGGATATCTTTTATGCTTGATGCGCGCCTCTTTCATGAGGGGGAGTATTTCATTAAACTTGAATGTGGTGGATATCACAATCGAAGGGTAATTTGCGATGATATCATCTTAAAATTCCCTGTTTATTCACAAAGTGCAACCATTAATTCCTGCCGAACTAACCCTCGGACGGGAATATCTTTAGGAAATCGATGGACATTGATGTAGGGCCTATTAACAAGGAAATGGTTGCGATTTTATTAGCGACTTATAATGGTGATAAATACCTTGAAGAGCAGCTTCATTCAATTTTCGATCAAAGCCATGCCCATTTTCGCATATTTATAAGAGATGATTGTTCTAAAGATAAGACCTTATCCATTCTCAAAGACTTTGAAAGCAGATATCCCCAACAGATGACTCTTCTGCCTTCACAAAAACAGCTGGGAGCAAAAGGAAATTTTTCTGAATTGATGAGCCATGTCAAGGCCTACAGCTATGTGATGTTTTGTGATCAAGATGATTTTTGGCTCAGAGATAAAATCGCATTGACACTTGCAAAGATGAAAGTGTTAGAAAATCAGCACGGAAAAACGATCCCTCTTCTTGTGCATACCGATTTGAAAGTGGCCAACGCTCAATTGCAAGTGATCGACCAGTCATTTTGGCATTACAGCCAGCTTTATCCTTGCCGTTCTCAGCAACTGAATCGGTTGATCGTTCAAAATGTTGTTACTGGTTGTACAATGATGCTTAATAATCCACTTTTAAATCTCGCTATGCCGATACCTCAAGAGGCAATTATGCATGATTGGTGGATAGCACTTACCGCATCGGCATTTGGAAAAATTGGCACTGTTAAATTATCGACAATGCTTTATCGGCAGCATTCTAAAAATACTTTGGGTGCGCAAAACTTCCGTAGTCTGAGTACAATAAAAAAAGGGATCGTTCGATTGATGCGTCGTCAAGAGATCCCTCAGAAATACCTGCAAGCTGAAAAATTTTTGGAACGTTTTCAAACTCAATTCAACAAGCAACAACAAAGTATGCTTGAGGCATTTATATCACAGCCAAAGAACCGATGGGCAAGAAAACGCTATCTGATGATAAAACATCGTTTTTTTAAGAACGGTCTTTTACGCAATTTTACTCAGCTCATTTGCGGAATAAACTTTTAGGGTTGCTGCTACGAGATGTAGCAATCTACAATTAGGACCTCTATATGTTAGATGAAATTTTGGAAAGTGAGCAAGTACAGCTTTTGCAAAAGGCTTTGCAAGATGGAGAATCTGTGCTCGTTGAAGGCTTGTGGAATGCTCCCAAGGCATTGATTGCTGCTTTAGCACAAAAAGCAACGGGCAAGCATGTGCTATTGTTAACAGGAGCAAGCATTGAAGAAACCCGCCTTTTTTATGATTTTTCTCCTTTCACGAGTTGCCCAGTCATCGATTTTCCCGCGTGGGAGACATTGCCTTCCGAAAATATTTCTCCGAGTCCCGATATTGTAGGCGAGCGCTATCAGGCTTTGCGAGGGATTCTTGCTACGGACCAGCCAAAGATTATTTTGACCAGCTTGCAAGCTTGCTTGCAGAAGCTGCTGCCACCTGCCTCTTTTACCCAATTAAATGTTCAGTTGAAAGTTGGGGAGACCTTTGAACATCAGACACTCATTGACAGACTGGTAGCAATGGGATATCAGCGTTGTTCTGTGGCCTCAGATAAAGGGGAGTTTGCTGTCAGAGGAGGCATCATTGACGTCTTTCCGGTTTCATCTCCGGATCCCTATCGCATAGAGTTTTGGGGCGATGAAATTGAATCGATACGGATTTTTGATCCTATAGGTCAAAAGTCAGTGCGGCAAGTAGATCACGTCGAAATGGTTCCGGCTCAAGAGTTGGAACTGATAAAAGATCGCAGCAAGTTGAGTACTCTGCTTGATTATTTGGGCGCTAATACAGTTGTGATCTTTGACGATCTGCTGGCATTGGAAGATCGCTATGCTTCTCTTGTGTCTATGTGCGGGACACCGACAGGATCTTTTAGTACCATAGAGATGTTCCTTGATCAAGTTGAGCCATTGCAAAAGTTATTTTGGAGTCAAAATGCGATTGAAGAGTTGACAGAAGTAAAGATGCTTGAAGCTCCTACAAAGTACTATTCTGCAAAAGCGCCGCTCCATCGCATCAGCTTTGAAATGTACAATCGCCAATTAGCTGCCACACGCTGGCAGAGCCCCTTCCTATCAATCGCTGATCTTTTGGTTCCTGACTCAGAAGATGTTTCTGGTTTGGATCTCTTGTTATCATTATCGAACTTGCCTCCAGAATTTCGACTCTTTCTTTTATGCGGCAGTGAGTTAGATGAAGAGTCATTGCAAAAAAAAATTCACGATGCTCAAGTTATCCTACC
>JACCVN010000564.1 GCA_013698165.1 Parachlamydiaceae bacterium
TCATAAAATAGTTCTCTGCCACTCCCTTCATATTTTACTCCCATGTATCCAGTTTTTCCAATAGCATTAACAATTATATGTGGAGGTTCTTGAATTCCTACTTTTAATTCTTTATTTGTCCTTGGATTGTATTGGAATAATTTCTCGCTCTCGGCTTTAACATCTTCTGTAGCCTCATCCCCCTTAGCCTTTGTTTTCGCTAGTTTCATGGCATGAGTATCGCCGGTATCTAAATTTTGATAACTGTGTACTTTTCCAAATGATCCGTCGCCTAGCAGAGAAACCCGTTCATAGATCTCGATAGACTCTGTATTATTTAAATTACGAGTTATAGAAATAAAAAATTTTTTTTCGCCAATTTTTGCGAAATTTTGAGAATTGTCTGACATATTTGAGGCGATCTCTTTGAGCTGTTCAGCGTCTGTGTGTGAAATTTGACGAATTTGTTTTTCAAAAATTTTGTTAATGGTCTCTAATTTCACTGGGCTTATTGGTAAACTTGAACTTTTATTTTCATTAATAACTTTGGTTTCTTGTAGAGTTTTTAGCTGATTTTCCAAATTATTTAATTTTTCGTAAGATTTATTAAGTTGATTACTGGGTATCATAGTGCCCGAATTCGTAGAAGAAGTCGAAATATTTGATTGTGATAAACCGTGATTTTCATGTTTTAAATTTTCTATTTCTGAATGAACATTTTTGATTTCCTCCTTTATGTCTCTAATTTGTTTCTTTTCGACAAGGCGCGGAGTAGCAGCTTTATTGACGCTATCGCTAGTTGTTTTATTCTCCTCTTTTAAAGTTTTTTTAATTGAGTGCTCATCCGACAAGGGGGCGTCCGCAATTCTTTTTGGAATGGTCATTGAATGACTAATCGAGTTTATATCAGCAGTTTTTTCCTTAGTTTCTTGGATGGTATGTGGAGTTTTGGCTTCTTGAACTTTAGTAGGTAAAGAAATGTGATCTTGATTTATTGGACTTGAGCCACTAACATTCATAATAAAACTCCAAAGTTATATATTGAGTCAAATCATGTACTTAATACTATTTTACATTATATTATATTTAATTGAATAGTATTGCCGCTATAAACTAATTTTAGCTTAATAAAATGGAGCTCTTAGCTGTAAAATATAAATTAATGGTTTCATAATTATTTGAGATTTTTTGTTACTCCATTTTAATTATCAATTAGAAAATTATGAGTAGCCCTAATTTATATCAGGATCTATTTGTTTTTTGAAATTTGGACTTCGCAAAAGATTTCGCGATTGGACGATCGTAATATCCCCTAAAAATACAAATATGAGGTGACTTGCTATCGTCCAACCCCGGGGCTTTGGTGCAGTCCAAATGTCAACAAACCAGATTCTGGTATGAACCCAGTCCCCGAAAGCTGCGTAAATTTTTGATGGGTTTGGGAATTGATGACCTAGCGGCTCCTACTTTACGTACAAGAAAAAGAAGAATCCCAAAATAGTTTTCTTCTTATTTTTACGTAACAAACACCCTAGCCCCGAATGCGGCGGTATATAGCCGCACACTTATGCGTGTGCTACATGTTAGAGCGTTCTTTTTGCGCAGAGTTCTTTTTTTTTAAATCTGGCTCTTTATACGCGGCTTAATGCAACAGTGTTTTTTTAATCAAAAATTTAATAAATCATGCATAAGAGGGTAAGGGAAAATTAAAACGCGCATAGTTTGGCAACAATTGTCAGGGTAAAGGGCCAGTGGGTGGTTCGGAAGCTAAACAGTTTGCAAGCAATGTTGACCAAAGTCAGGGTGATGAGAGCCGGATAAACTGTTTCAAGTAGTGGGCCTAAAAAACTAGCAATTCCTCCAAAATCAAGTGTCGAAACAGCAAATCCGATGCCTAAGGTAATCCCAATAGAGAGGTGCCGGCCCATTTTTTCTTGGGTGACTTCTTGGCGTAAAAAATCAGCAAACAGTGAAGTTAATACAATAGCCGTTGTCAAACAAGCCAATACAATCGCAATGCATAGGCAAGGAGCCGCAAAACTTCCCAGGGAAGCCATAGCGATCATGCCTAACATCTCTTGGGGAGCAACGCCTACAAGTAATTGATGGTATACCCAGCCGAGCACCACTAGCATGATATAAACTGCTGATAGGGCACTAGCGCCAATGACTGCTGATTTACAAAAGACTTTCAACATCGCATTTTCCTCCGAGCTTTGAGAAACGTGATGATGAAGCTGTCCAATGACAAATTGTGAAAAAAAGAAAGCCGCCAATAGGTCCATGGTCTGATAGCCTTGAAAAAAACCGTTATTAAAAGCGGAAAACGAGGTGAGAGTTGTTGCTTCAGGGATTTCCATGTGACTGAGTCCAAAAACCCCGATGGCTCCGATGGAAAGCAGTAAAACAGGGGTTAGGTATGTCCCCAGAAGAGCCACGATTTTATTTTTATTGGCAGTTAAGAAGTAAATGATTATGCAAAAGCAGAAGCTTGCCATAGCCAATGAAATCCCAGGAAACAGTAGCATCAATGCGCCATGCGCGACCGTTAAGCAGCGGGCGAGCACACCGAAAGGTCCCATCAGCGCCAAAGCAAGGAATGAAAAAATAAATGTGCCTCGTTTGCCAAAAGAGCTAAAAAAACTGTAGATGTCTCCTTTGTATAGGATCATTCCCAAAACACCTAAAAAAGGCACTAGAACTCCACTTCAGACAATCCCTAAAGCTGCGAGTAGATAATGGCCTTGGCTTTCTTGCCCAACGGTGATAGGAAAAACTAAATTTCCCGAACCGAAAAACATCGAAAATAATGCAAACCCTGTTGTCA
>JACCVN010000607.1 GCA_013698165.1 Parachlamydiaceae bacterium
AAATAGTCCCTATAACAGTTCCTTGCGTGTGTCTTAAAATCGCTTTTTTCCAATTATAAGACATGCCTTGCGCCTAAATTCTTATGTCTTATAATTGACTTTTTCCAATTATAAGACATGCTAAAGATGTTTATTAGGAGGATTTATGTCGATGCGTCTACCATTTATTGGTCGAAAGCAAGAATTGAATGAGCTCTCTGAGCTTTTGGAAAAAAAAACCGCTAGTCTGGTCGTTATTCAAGGACGTAGACGAATTGGCAAGAGTCGGTTAGTTGAAGAATTTGCTAAGCCCTATACCTTTTATCAATTTTCGGGGAATCCCCCAACGACAGAGACTACAACTCAATGGCAGTTAGACGAATTTGCACGACAGCTAAGTCGCCAAACAAAAACTCCATTAATTGCTGCTGATTCGTGGGGTAATCAATTCTACTTGCTCTATCAACAGATAAAGGCAGGAAGAGTTATCGTTCTTTTTGATGAAATTTCTTGGATGGGATCAAAAGATCCGGAATTTCTTGGACACCTCAAGACTGCATGGGATATCTATTTTAAGAAGAACCCTGAACTAATACTCATTCTTTGTGGTTCAGTTTCCCCATGGATTGAAAAAAATATTTTATCCAGCACAGGTTTTGTTGGAAGATTATCACTTAGATTAACTCTTGAAGAGCTATCGTTGAGCGAATGCAATCAATTCTGGTTACAAAATGGTGACTATATCTCTCCCTACCAAAAGTTTAAAGTTCTTGCCGTCACGGGGGGGGTACCACGTTATCTTGAAGAAATTAAAACTTCTTTATCAGCAGAAGACACTATTCGGAATTTATGTTTTACCAAAAATGGGCTCCTTGTACATGAGTTCAATGACATCTTTTCGGATCTTTTTTCAAGAAGAACGCCCACCTATAAACGAATTGTGGAACTTCTTGCTAACGGTTCGATGGAGATTAAAGATATAGGCGAGGCACTGGATCTTGCTCAATCTGGAGCGCTCAGTGAATATCTTGATGATCTCATCAAATCAGGGTTCGTCGAGCGAGATTATACCTGGCTTCTCTCTTCAGGAAAAAGCTCTCGGCTGAGTCATTTTCGGTTGAGTGATAATTATATACGATTTTATTTAAAATACATCGACCCACATTTGATGAAAATTGAAAAAAATGATTTTGCCTATAGCTCTCTTTCTGCTCTACCTGGCTGGAATAGCATAATGGGTTTGCAGTTCGAAAATCTTGTTTTGAGAAATCGGAATTATATCAAAGAAGCATTAGGGCTTGCGTCTCAAGATATTGAATCCAATAATCCCTTCTTTCAAAGAATGACTAAAAAGCATCCTGGTTGCCAAATAGATTACCTTATTCAGACGAGGTTTAATATCTTATATGTGTGCGAATTTAAGTTTTTAAAAGATGCAGTGGGGAAAGGAGTCATCAACGAAGTTCAACAAAAAATTGCTCGTTTGGCACCTCCAAAAAGATTTAGTATTTTACCCGTTCTCGTACATGTTAATGGAGTCAGTCAGGAAGTTGTTAAAAGCGGCTTTTTTGCTAAAATTATTGATTTTGGTAACGCATTGGGAGATCAAAGTAGGTGATTCCTCTAAGCGATTAAAGAGCCTCCCATGTCTTATAATTGATTTTTTCCAATAATGAGACATGCCTTTTCTTGGTATTTTTATGTCTTATAATCGGTTTTTTTCAATTATAAGACATATGTGCAGAATGCCCTGGGCGTGATCCTATTCCCTATCGTGCCACAGCGGAACTTAATAGGTAAGGATTTTCTTAAGGCGCTATAAATGGCCAGGTCGAAAGTTGACCTACTTTCCAAGCAGTTCTTTAAGATATGCTTCTCTATCAAACAAGGCTAACTGGTCCACCTTTTCTCCAAAGGAAATATAGGCAATAGGAATCTTGAGCTGCTCGGTAATAGAGAAGACGATCCCTCCCTTGCCGGTCCCATCCATTTTGGTGAGGACTATTCCGGTAACGTCGGTACTTTCTTTAAAGAGCTTTGCTTGATCAAAAGAGTTTTGTCCAAGCATCGAGTCGATGGTAAGAAGCGTGGTTACTTTGGTATCAGGAAGCTGTTTTGAGAGAATCTTGCGAAGCTTCTCAAGTTCTTTCATATGGTTTACTTTAGATTGCAGTCGGCCAGCTGTATCAATAACGAGTGCATGATAGCCCCCTTATACTCTTCGCATCGGGCAAAAACCACTGCCGCGGGATTTCGCTCTGGTTTTCTAGTGATAAGATTCACTGAAAGTCTCGTATTTGAGTGTGCCGTTTACTGCTTCTTGGCGGAT
>JACCVN010000614.1 GCA_013698165.1 Parachlamydiaceae bacterium
GCTGTCCTGTGTGCGTAGAAAGCCGCGGTATGCTCCCCGCTGGCAGCCTTGATAAAGCCTTAGAAGTGGTGTCCATCCTACATCTACCAGCCGGTGCTATTGTAACCTAACGGATATACCAAGCTCTGCAGCATCTTGTTGCAGAATTTTATGTGCATTGCAGCAAGATGCTGCAGGCCGCTTAGAAGCATGGTATTCCATTCGCGTCATTCCATCTAATCCTCAACTAAGTCCTCTTTTGCTTTGAAAAAATATGGTCTCGTTCAATTGTTATTGAAACTAATGCTGAATTATTATATATTCAATTTATTTTTTAATGAACTATCAGAGGTATTATGAAAGTTAGATCGATTTCACGGCCTATCTCTTTTGCGATATTTGCATTAATATTATTTCCATTTTATTCTTCAATTTATATTAAGGCGGAAGGCGTTAAATTAATTATTAATCAAATGAGTTTTGAGTCTGACTCTATTCGCTTAGTCGGTAGTAAAGCTGCAAGCCTTCATCACTTACAGCAAGTTCCTAATATTAAAATTCCTCAATGGTTTTGTTTAACGACAAATATGTTTAAAAAATATTTAGAAATAAACAATATCGATGATGAAATAAAAAAATTGGATGTATTGAGTCAACAATGGTTTTTAGAATCAGCTGAAGGTAAAAAGCTTTCAGATAAGAAAGTTTATCATCAGGCCGCTATAGTAAAAAGTTTAATTCTTGATTCAAAAATTAACGAAGAATTTTGCAATGAAATTAAAGTTGAATATCAAAATTTAATTGATAGTTGCGGCTATTATACTTCGGTTGCTGTGAGGAGTTCAGGAATTATTGAGGATCTTCCAGATAGTTCTTTTGCGGGAATTTATGATACTTTCCTAAATCAAAAAAACGAAGAAAGTCTCATTTCTTCAGTGAAAGAATGTTGGGCATCAGTTTTCAATGACAGGGCTGTTTTTGAAAGAAATAGCAGAAACATTAAACATCACGATGCTTTAACCAGTGTCATTGTTCAGCAAATGATCGATGCTAAAGCTGCCGGAACGGCCTTTAATATGGAAATTGGCACAGGTTATGACGGCATCGAAATTGCTGCGAACTATGGACTAGGCGAAAGCGTTGTTGGTGGAGAAGTGAGTGTCGATAAATGGCTTGTCCATAGGAATAGCAATCGGATAATCAAATCTGTCTTGGGAAACAAAAAATTTAAAATTGTATGGGATCCAAATAATTCAGGCGTTGAAACGATCCCTAGTAATGATGATGAAAAGAACCAATATGTACTTGAGACGGATATGGTCCGGGAAATTTCATCCAAAGTAAAAGAGATTGCCAATCACTATTTAAACAAATTTTCCTATTCGCATATCGATACGGAGTTTGCTGTCGATAATGAAAACCAATTATATTTTCTTCAAGCAAGGCCTCTTGTCGCTGTAGGCACGAAAGAGATTAACGTATTGGACAAAGAAGATTCTAAATCTCATGCTCTTATTGCCCACGGCCTTTATTCTGTTCCTGGAGTGGCTAGCGGTAAAATAAAATTTATCCCTTCCTGGGCGCATTTAGCTGATGGCCGACTTGTTATCGAACCTGATGACATTGTTGTGACATATGCTTCCACAGTTTATTGGTCCCAATACATGACGAATTTTAAAGGAATGATTACTTTGGAAGGGGGACCAACTTCTCATCCGATCCTGCTTTGCCGTGTACGAAAAGTACCATGTGTGATCGGGATTCAACAAAATGTTTTTGAAAAACTTAAAGAATATGATGGTCGATACGTGACTATTGATGGGATTAATCAAAATATTTATGAAGGAGAGATAAAATTCAAAGCCGGTTCGCCTGAAGACTTCGCTTTCCAATTTGAAATGCCAAAAGAAGAAGCATTTCAATCAGCTGACGAACTTAAACTCTTTGAGCTCATTTTTGTAGAAAAAAATAATGGGGATGAGGTCTTGTGGCATTCAAAGCCGAGCCACCCTTTGGATAAGATTTTACAGGAAATAAATCTAATCGCATTTTCAAAAAATGCGGAACTTCTTGGTCTTGGACAAGGGGGTTATGAAGTAAAAGTTCTGAATAATTATGTCGTAGAAAAATACCGTTCGGCAGAAGAGAAATTTCATGAATTTTCAAAATTCGATCTGAAGTATTTTGAGAGCTATATTGCAAATCAAGAAGAAGCGTGTAACCAGTATCTTCAATTGTGCCATAATTTTACGTTAACAGTTGAAAATTGGAAAAAGTATATAGATTTAACGTCTGAAATACGTTCTTATATGATACCCGGCTTTAATTTTAGAGACTATGTTGGTCGCCAGGCAGTCCGAGAAGCCAACAGGTTGCAAATTCCTAAACATTATTTGGAAGCTTACTCAGAACAATTGCAATCTCAGATTGTGGAAGAAGATTCGTTAATTGTTAAAGAGATTCATGAGCTGGCCTTGAAAATTAATAACATTCCTACGTCGAAAGCGGAGGGAGCTGTCTCTTTAGCAAAATTAAAAGAAAAAACTCCTGAGATCTATCAAGAATTAGAAATGTTGGCAAAGCATTATCGGTTTAAAAAAAATACTTCTTATATCCACGATTTAGATGTTGAAATCGCTTTTAAGCGCATTCTTCTTGAAATAGAAAGTTTTGAAAATAGTGGAAATGTTTCGGGCATTGCTGCAACGGAAGATATTAATAATGTCAGTACTGAATATTATTTTCCACAGGATGACGATTTGCGAAGATGGATGTACCTAGGGGTAACAAGCAGGATCCTACAATCTGACTCCCATCATAAATTGATGAGAGGTCAATGGTCAGTGCGTGAGGCTCTTTTAGAGCTAGGAACGGTTTTAACTGAACAAAGGGAATTAGATCACCCAAAAGAAATTTTCAACCTATCCTTAAATCAAATATCAAACTACATACAAGCTAATTGAGTATATTGTTGTGGTCACGTGGCACAAGCTCCTGTCCTCAATCATTTTTTAATTCGTCATTATTTAGCTAGTAATCTTTCTCCAATGTAATTAGCAATTCTACTGCTGCAGGAGAGTCAAGATTACCCATAATAATCTCCTTGCCTACTAAAGATAAGGGGGTATCTATGCCGTACAGATTTTTTGGCATAGGGTGTTGACACCTACAGCAAGATGCTGCAGGCTACATGGAAATGTTATTTAGGTTCTTGCTCAATGGCTTTTGTTCCGTGTTTTTCATAATATTCAGTTTCTAAGTCATACGATCGAACTATGAATTTGTCGTAAACATACTTTAGAAGCACTATAAAACTCTTGTCGTAATACTCCAACATTTTTTCTAAGGGAGGTGTAGCAAATTGTTTTAGGTGCCAATTATTTGTATCTGAAAAAACTTTATCAAAAAAATTCTTTAGATGGGAACAAGCCATTAGGAGTTGCAGTTCCACGCAATTCGTAGTTTTGAAAATTTCGGACATTGAATTCCATGTCTAGCCTTTGAAATGAATGTTGGTGACCACATAGCGTACTGAATTGATTAATTAAAGAGAAAGTGAAAACTTTAAAATTTTATGTAACTCATTTTTTTATATTAAGTCTTAAAGGAAGATGCAAAATGATTATTTAATATTATTAAAAACAATAATTTTAAAAGGTTGTTTATTTTTTGATTTTGTGAAGTTTTTGAAGCCATCTAAACTTAATCGGGTGATAGTTTGAGGCAGAATTATTAATCCTTCCACGCTGATATTAATATTACATAGAGAC
>JACCVN010000615.1 GCA_013698165.1 Parachlamydiaceae bacterium
CAGGGTCATAGTATCTTCTACCAAAATATGCCCAACCCGTTTCTCCATCAATCCGTTTACTACTAAATCTCCACGATGAAAGTGCGGATAAAAGACTTGTTCCTTTACTATCAAAAAACTGATCTTCTCCATATGCAGTGTAACGATAGGATTCAATAATGCTACCGTTTGTAACATCCATAAGTGCAGAGATGTTGCCTCTAAAGTCATGTATTGGACAAACAAATTGTTCACCTATTTCCAATAATACCGCAGCACCAATTTCTCCATTTATACCTAGCCCAAGAGTGCGCATTTCGATCACCTGACCATGTTTATTTAAAGCACCGATTTCTTTGTCACCCTGATACAAATATGTCATTGTGTCTACCTCAGCCCAGATTCCTTCTTGCAGTTGAAAAGTAGATTTTTTTAATCGACGATGGAAAGAATCATAGAGGTATTCGGTTTTTACATTTCCTAAAATCATTGTCATCAAACGGTCTAAAGCATCATACATGTATTCTGATTCTAGCTCGGGAGTAATTTTTTTTGCTTGATTTCCATTGAGATCATATTTATAGCTTATATCCCCGTGATTTGTGAGCTGATTTAAAATGTTGATGATGTTGAGAGTATCATTTTTTCTGATGCGGTTGTGTAAAGAGTCGAAATCGTAAGAATGGTTTACTGGTCCGGTTTCAGAAACAAGATGGTAAAGTGCATTGTATGTGTACTGTAAAGTGAATTTCCCCGCAGAATCATTTTGATCGATCTTTAACACATTTCCGCAAGAGTCATAGCCTTTTTCCGGTATTGACTGTGACCAATTTTTGCTTGAAATGTTTATAGGCCTTAAACAGCTGTCGTAGCAGAAATCGACGCTTCCACACGAATTTGGCAGGTCAATTTTTGCTATTTTACCTGCGGTATTAAAGTGATAGTCAAATGAGTGGCTACCGTTATTATTCCTGCGAACAATTGTTTGAAGGTTAGCGGCATTATACATATAATTGACTGAACTCATGTCGGGCATAATCACTTGCGTTACGCGGCTTCTAGGATCATATTGGTATAGAAGTTTTAGGCCGGTGCCTAATAACTCAGAAGACATTCGGTTGTTTTCATCAATAGTGCGATAGGTCTCCAGGTTATGTACAAGATCGCTTACCTGAATGAGATTATTGTTTTGATCATAACTATAAGTGTAAGAGACTGTACCTTCTGATGAATACTGCTTTATAAGACGGTCAAGATCATCATATTCATAAAATATTTCAACGCCATTAGGTTTGATGATTTTTGATAATCCGCCGGATGGATGGTACTCTTTTCGCGTAATTTTCTGAAGAGGATCCTCAGCAGCTTCTATTGCAGCAATCTCTCTGCTTTGTGAATCATAAGTATATTTTATATTTATGGCCTTCTCTACTGAGCCATCATTAATTGCATAGTCCGATCGAAGAATTAGATTTCCTTCCCCGTCGTAGTAGAAGGTACTCTTTTGCAATAAAAACCCTAGAGAATCTATTTTTTCTTCAATTGCTTTTCTTCCGCAAGAATCCATGATAATAACAGTTTGATTTCCATTAGCATCTGTTTCTTTTTGAAAGGCGACAGTTTGACCAAAAGCATTTTTATAATTGTCATCATAAGTATAGTTTGTTTCTGTTTCGTTGGGATGTTTGATTTTGAGAGGCCTTTTATCAGTGTCATAACGAGTTTCGGTACATGAAATCACTTCATCATTATTTATGAACACATGGGTACGATTTCCATCTTGATCGTATTTATAGCTTTTTTTTGTAAATATTCTCTCACTTTCGTCTAATGTTGTTTCACAAACGACCCGGTTGAGATAATCAAATTCAAAAATCAACTTACGGTGTTTCTCTGGGGCATATAATTCCCATACTTCAGTTTGGCGGCCTAAGGAATCGTAAACATAAACTGTTTCAGAATCGCCCTTTTGGACTTTTGATAGCCTTCCTGCACCATCATAACTGTACAAAGTGCAAAGGCCTTGTGCGTCAATCTCTTCAATTAATTGAAATGAGTTGTATTTCCATTGATGTAATGAAAGGCTCATGCCATTAGAAGAAATTTTTTCTTCACTTGTTTTTCGTCCCTTATAATCATGCTTAAAGACTGTCTCAACACCATTTGTATTAATGGTTTTTGCCAAGGTGCCATCTAATTTATAAATATTTCTTTCAATAATCCCATCAGCATATTCTGTCAAATAGGGTTTACCCCAAGAAGTATATCTTCTTTTAAGAGAATGCCCATTCGTATCAGTTTTTAATGAGGGATTATTCAAATGGTCGTAGGAAACAAGATCTTTATGTTCTGCTAACATGCCTAAACAGTTTTGGGTTGCGGGGTATATCTTTTCAGTAAGCCTCCCAAATTCATCATAGCTGAATTGTACAGTGTTGTAATATTTGTCTGTCATGGCAATATGATTACCCATGTAATCATAAGAGTATTTATTGATAAGAGAACTATCCTGCTTGGATGAATTGTATACCTTTTCTTCACTTATAAGTCGGTTAGCAAAATCGTACGTATATTTTGTAAAGAACTCAAGATTTGGAGACTGTTGATAAATCCGGTTATTATTTTTGTCATATTTACAGGTTGTTGTTTGACCGTGGGGATCAATTTCTTGAACAATATTACCATGTGAGTCATAACTCCATTTTTTAGAGAAACAGAAATTGCCGTGACAATCATAAATGTTCTGGAGCAGTAAATTTCCTTCTTTGGAATACTTATTTTCGATCCGATTTAACAATTCTTCTTGATTTGTAGAGAAATTAAAATAGTACTCTTCTGTAACTTTTGGCATGCCAACAGGTCTACTTTTGGAAGGTGTGATCTTTTTGATTAATCTAACAGTTACATCGGATAAATCATTGAAGTCTTTCGCGCTCCCATCATCATAAATCTCCTGTATGAGAGTGGAATTTTCATCATATGTATATTGATAGCGTTCTCGAATGGCTCTTTTATCACAGACATGTTTTATTCCGAGAAGATTTGTCCCATTATAATATTTATAAAATGTCTTCTTCCTTCCATCACTTTCTGATGTCACTAACCCACTATTAGAATAAGTATAAGTTTTGGAATAATGCTCTGCGTTTTGAAATGAATCCCACTTCACCCGTTTATCATTAAGGCCTGTAAGATTGCCCCAAAAGGATTCTTTTAAAACATTTCCCTGTTTATCGTAGGTATAGTTTCTGCGCATAAGCATATAATCATTCTCGTCAGTGTAACCTCTCGCTTGCAAGAAGGTATTTTCTTTTCCTGACTCCTTCCATATCATTATTTCTTTGCGATATAACTCTTCATCATCAAGATAATGTTTAACAGATGTCAATCGTTGTTGATCAGAGAAGCTATAGATTTTTTTGTGTCCTAAAGCATCAGTAACTTCTGTACCTCCACCAAAAGGGCTTCTACTATGATGATCTTTGTGTAAATTGTATCTGAATGACCAAACCCTAACAGGAGAAGCATCGGTTCCAACAGGGGCATAAAGACACGAAACTCTACCCACCCTAGAGTCATCTTTATGATAAACATTGATTAAGTGCTCTCCAACCTTGTTATCTCCTTTCTCATAATATTCAATAGATAGATAGCGATCTTCAGGTTGTGACTTTTTTAGTAAACGTTCTGGTTTGTGTTTTGCAGGATCGCTATATTTGTACGTTATCTTGGGGGAATGATCACTATGAACAGAGCTTAAAAAAAAGTGTGGGTCATCGGAGTTGTATTCTTTCTTGATGAATTTGTATTCAATCTTTCTTTCGTCTGAGCTGACGATTGTTAGGTTCGGTTTTAACTTATAATTTTTAGGATATGAACATTTGATGTCACTTATTTTTGCTTTTTTCCTTCCTTTTGAAGTAACACATTCAATCCGATCATTGCCTTCATCATCATGATCATATTTATAGCTTAATGAACAACCTGTGGGTAAAAGATTGTCGCTAATAGAATATGAAGGCACCTGATTTGAAGGTGTAGTACGTTTATAAAGAAGGATTTCTCCTGACTCATTATGCAGTTCACAATGCCGTGCTCTATCGCTGTAATAAAGTCTCTTATTTTTAATATTGTTAAGGCTGGTCAAAACACTTGAAGAACAATTCGTGACTCCATACCGAAGTTGTTTTTTTCTGATTCTCATCCGATCTTTATCAGGCGAATGTTTGAACATTAAAGTTGCTCCACGATCACGGACAGTAGCCGATATTTTCTTATCAGGATTTTCATGAATTATAATTTTACTCGGCAAATTAAGGTTCCAGCCGTTGCAGAGGGAGCCTTCACTTACATTTCCGCTATTAAAAGATCTATGAACTTGGATGGAGTTTGCGCCCGGAATATTGAGATCGCAACTGCTTTCCACATAGTTTCCGGTGATAACATTAACTACACCACCAACAATGGAACTAGGAGCTGCACAAATGTCGGGCAGTGAGATATTTAGATCAGCATCATCTATTGATTTTTCAACGACTTCATGCTCAGAAGTAATTCCTTGAACAAGATTGGTGATAATGCATAGGCATCCTGTGAGTACAAATAACGTGCGTTGCATATCGTCCTCTCATGCGTAAATAAATATTTGCAAAAAAGGCTAATCTATTGGACTTCGTCTCAATCCACAAGAAATTTTTAATCAGAGGGTGGAATTATTACGTATGATTAACAGAACGAGATAGATAGACAAAAGTGAAAGGATGGTTTTGCAAGGTCAGTGTGTCTTGATCGGTGAAAAAACGAGATTAACATTTCGATATCGAGTTTGGTGAAATAAAAAAGTGCTTGCAAATTGGTTTTGGTTTCGCGGAAGCGATAAAGGTGGGAAGCTACGCATGCAGCACAAGGCCGGTAGGCCTGAAGCGGAATGTGGGGATGGCCACAAAAAAAATCGAGCTGCGGTAGCAGCGAAAGGAATAAACCAAGCTTTTCTTAGCACAAATCGTTCATCATATTTTCTTTTATCATTTTGAATAATAGCAGCTAATAAGGATAAAGATGAGGCTGAAATCAAGAGAAATTTGAGGCAGTCATTTTTTTGTCGATCAAATAAGAGGGTAGTAATGCAGCCTGTTTGAATGCGTGCGTCAGATGTATCTC
>JACCVN010000619.1 GCA_013698165.1 Parachlamydiaceae bacterium
TCAGTTGGTAGATTTCACGTTTGGGCACGCCACGCAATTTTGCAGCCATTTTTATAGCTTCAAGGTGGGATATGTGGTAGGTCTTCTCGATCATTTTGACATGCTCAACGGGGGATAAATCACTCCAATCGGTTTTTGTAGGCTCAGACAGACCTTTGATCAGCAAAATAATTTCCCCTCTGCATCTGTCTTCATTTAACATAGCTAAGACTTCCATGGCGTTGCCATGCAAGATTTCTTCATGGATTTTTGTCAACTCGCGTGCGATAGCAACTGTTCGAGTATTGTCTAAAGCTGCCAGCTGCTCTAAAGTTTTACAAAGACGTTTTGGAGACTCGTAACAAATGGTTGTGCCTTCATAATTTAATATATGCAAAAAAGTTTGCTTTAGCTCGTTTTCTTTGCGCGGTAAGAATCCATAAAATTGAAAACGACTTGTGGGTAAACCTGAGCTGGTAAGTGCTACAATGGCAGCACAAGCTCCGGGAATTGACCTAACAGGCATTCCAGCCTGAATTACACTGTGGACAAGGAGTTCGCCCGGATCTGAAATTCCGGGCGTACCTGCATCAGTGATTAAAGCAATTTTCTTGCCTTCTCTGAGATCAGCAATGATTTTATCGACTTGAGATGTTTCGTTGAACTTATGAAGGCTTCTGCAGGGCTTTTGGATGTTGTAATGGGAGAGTAGACGTGCGCTATAACGGGTATCTTCACAAAGTATGTAGTCGCTTTCTTTGAGCGTTTCGATAGCTCTGAAAGTGATATCGGAAAGATTCCCAATCGGAGTTGCAACCAGAGATAACATAATGGTGATTTTTGTAAGAAGGGATTCTATGAGATAAAATTAGGTGGCACCCAGATTCGAACTGGGGAATAGAAGCTTTGCAGGCTTCTGCCTTACCACTTGGCCATGCCACCACCGTGATATCTCGTGAAAGGGGAGTTTATAAGTGATTTTCAAAACTTCGTCAAGGAAATTCCGCTAACAATTTTAAAAAAAATTGCTAGCGGCATAAAAAACTATCTGCTTATGGCAAGTGATTTACCTTTGAGGATGCTCTTTGAGAGGGATTTCCATTGGTTCCAATCAGCTTGAAGTTCAGCCTGAATTTCTTTAATTCGGTTGCTTATTTGATTCAAAGTTGAGGGCTCACCTGCATCTTTTTGAGATTGATATTGTTCTCTGAGTCTGACAAATTCAGAAATCCTTGCTAGAATGCGTTCTGAAAGGTCATGGACTTGTTTTTCAAGTTCTTGTTTAGCATCAGAGATATAATTCCCGAGGGTTTCAATAAGAAGCTCTTTATGCTCCATAACCATTCTCTTCTTAATTGTCAGGGAATCAGTCTGCTTAAGGTTTGAGGCAAGACCTACCTTTGACAATGACCATATAAGCCATTTAGAGGGGTCAAAGTGGTACCAACGGATTCCATTGCGATAATCATTGGCAAATGTATGATGGTAGTTGTGGTAGCCTTCACCAAAAGTCAGCAAAGCGATCATGTAATTGTCGACAGCTGAATGTTCAAGGCTAAAATGCTTTGATCCCCATGTATGCGCAAGGGAATTGATGAACCATGTGCAATGCTGCAGGCAAAAAATCCTTAACCATACCGCAATGAAAAACGCTCCCCAGTAATCTTGAAAGGCATAACCGACAGCAAAAAAGGCGATGGCATTTGTCAAGATCATCAAAACAATATAATAACGATCTTGAAAGACTAAAAGTTTATTTTTGACTAGATCAGGAACGACTTTTGGATCGACAGGATTTAATTTTTCAAACATCCAAAGAATATGAGCATACCAAAAACCTTTATTGATATTGTATGGATCCTTATCGGTATCAACATGAGCGTGGTGCAGGCGATGCTCATAAGCCCAGCGTAAAACGCTCGCCTGAACTGCCATCGTTCCAAAAAAAACTAATACATACTCTACAATCGGGTGCAACTTATAGGCTTTATGTGAAAAACAGCGGTGGTATCCTGCAGTAATACTAAGACCTGAGGCCCAAAAGAGGGCAAAAGCAGCAAGATAAGTCCCGGCATGAAAGTCGGCATACATGAAATAGAAAGGTAACGACAATAATAGGAAAACGTGATACCCGACAATGAATATCGTTGTTTTCCAGTTTATTTGCTTTCCATTGTTGATTGTTAACTTCTCGCTAATCATAATTTGCCACCTTGTGCTAAAATTGATAAATATGAGTTTAATCTATATTACATTATATTGCGAGAGATTTTTTAAATAAGGGGAGGGAAGGACGGCAAAATAAAGGATGAAGATTGAAGGTTGAAGGTTGAAGGGCAGCCCACTGCCGGAACAGCTTAGCCACCACCAGTTTTAACGCAAAGACGCAATGGGCGCAAGGAAACGCTAAGAGCAGCAAGCAACAAAGAACAGCAGAGAAAAATACCTAGCTATTAAAGTAAGAGCTCATTTAAGGCTACTTTAATTGCGCAGTCAAAAAGTGGTCTTCTATTGCCTTGCCCTTAGCCGCGAATGCGGCGGCAGCATGTAGCCACACACTAGGGTGTTGTTTTTGTGCTGTTTTGAGACAAATTCCCTCATGTGGTTTTATCATAAATAATACTGCCCTTAGCTCAATCTGAGAAATTTCGGCTGCGCCAAAGCCTCGGGG
>JACCVN010000620.1 GCA_013698165.1 Parachlamydiaceae bacterium
GCGAAGCCTTCGACATGTTTAGCTTCTTTTTCTAAATAGCTCAATGGAATAAAGAGAGGAAAATAAGCATTTTCATGACCGGTTTCTTTGATGCGTTCATCAAGTTGCCGTTGGATATTTTCCCAAATGCCGTATCCCCATGGCTTTATGCACATGCATCCGCGAACAGGGGAATTTTCTGCCATATCAGCAGCTTTTACAACTTGTTGGAACCATTCGGGATAATCGTCTTGACGTGATGGAGTGATTGCATTTTTTTCTTTTGATGTTGCCATAGGAAAAGCCTTTTGCGCTTAATTACTTATTTAAATGTGTGAAAGGAAATGTAAAAAGAAAAACTTCAGGGCTTCGTTTTATTGCGATGCCCTGAAGTTAAAAGACCTTAACGTGAGCTGCCTTTGCGGACTGGCAACTTAGCTGTAGGACGCTTTAGTGCAAAAGCGTGTGGCTTTGCAACTGCTTTGTGAGATTTTGCTTTAGCTGCAGGCTTAGCATGTGACTTAGCTGCAGGTTTTGCTGCATGCTTAGCTTTTGCTGCAACATGTTGCTTAGCAGCTGCTTTAGGAGCGGCTTTTTGAGCAGAAGCTTTTTGCTTAGAAGCGCCTTTGTGGGCTGTAGCTTTACTAGCTGGCTTGGAAGCTTTCTTATGACCTTTAGTCTTCTTCTCATGCTGAATGGATTCTTTACGGTAGGCTTTAGCAACTTTTTCAAGTTTAACTGTGCCTGTGCGTACACGCTGAGAAGCGGCTTTATTGCCGTTATGTGACTTTTCTAAGTCTTGAGTAATCTGACCAAGAAGCTCGCGCATCTCGTTGATTGTCTTATTGATTGAGTTTTCTCCTTTTCCTGACATTCCTTAAATCCTCCTGGGATGGTTAGAGATTTGTAATAACATAGGAATAACCTCTTTAAACTATATTGTGCAACAATTTTTTAGCGGACCCTAAAAAAAAGTCAAAAAAAAAGCTGTTCAAACATATATCTCCCGTCCGCTCCAAACCGTTTTGACAACTTCACATAGCATCTTAAACGACTTTTTTTATTTTTAGAATTTAAATAAAAAAAATAAAAAAAATAAAAAAAAATTTTTTTAAACGCGAAAAAAACATGATTTATGAAAGAAAAAACAGAAAAAAATTATCAAAAATGGCGAATAAAATTGCCATTTTTGACAGATTTTGGAAAAATTACGAATTTTCAGAACTTTTGATGAGTTCTTCAATGCGATTTTTGAGGGTTGTGAGCTCTGATTTTAGGCCTTTAAGAACATTTCTTGATTTTTCGGCTTTGTCCATTTCTTGCAGACGAATTGAGAAATGCTGCAGAAGCTGTACACAGCTTTCCGCGTCGGAAATAAAATCAAACTCTTTTCCGTCAACGCGACGAATACGGTTTCCAAAGATAGGCATTTGTGGATGGCTGATGATGTCAGAAGTTACCAAACTGACAAATTCACCTCTTTCAGCAACTTCTCGAGCGACACCAACAGGAATAGTGTAGCGATCAAAAAAATCTTGTAAAGGGGTGTCAGGAGTCTGGCCTTTCTTATTCGCATTTGTGATTAATGCTTCGAGTATAGTGTTGGCTTCTTCCCGATTGCCATCCACAGATTGAAAAATGACATTCTGCATTTGCCTAAAAGTGCTGCGAGTCATCGGTAGGATAAGAATCCTTTGGAAGGCGAGGTCCATTTGCTTAATTTTTTTCGCATCAATCATATAAACTCCCTTGGAAAAGTGTGAACATCGACCTTACCAGATTCTCTTTTTTTTGTAACGTTTGAACACAACCACCAATTTGATGCAAAGAGGCAAAGATGCAAAGGGGCGCAAAGAAAGCAATGAGGGCAGTGAAGTTAAAGATTGTTAACTATGCGAGCTATGTGTTGTCTTTAACCTCTTTTTTTCTTTGCATTTCTTTGCTCTTTCCTCTTCTTTGCCTTCTTTGCGTTACTTTGCATCTTTGCGTCAAAACAGGGGGGCTCGATAACCGAACTTGTCATTTCAAAAAATTCCAGTTATAGTAGAGGGATGCAAACTGCCAACAAATTAATCATTGCCTTATCAACTTTTTTATCTTTTTCAGATCCCTCCATAGTTTATGGAGACTCTTCCTCCCCCACAATTATTT
>JACCVN010000623.1 GCA_013698165.1 Parachlamydiaceae bacterium
GAATAGGTCTCATCTCGAATGTGCCAAGCTTGCAACCATGAAAGCTTGGAATAGGTTATACCTGGACAAGAATCTGTCATTTTTCTCAAACCAAGATTGATAGCATCAGCCAAAATAGCCGTTAACAACAGGTGTTTATCACTTGCTATGTCATCATTCTTAATATGCCTGAAATGCTTTGTAAAGCCGATCCACTCATCAACTTCCATCAATAATTCCGTAATTTTTATACGAGGCAACAAGCTGTAAGCTTGTTGTGTAAAAGCTTCGGCTTCAATGGGCACTGCATTTGTGAGCGGAGTGATTTTTAATCCTGATGTGGTAAAGATGGCATCCGGTAGTTCATTGGTTTTGGCCAAACGATTGACTGTCTCCAGTTGCTGTTCAAGCAAGAACAAGCGATCTTGTAAATATTGCGTACAGTCAATTGTCACAGCTATTGGAGACTCTTTAGCCTCTCTCAGCTTAGAAAAGTTTTCTTTTGGCAACAAGTACTCTTCAAAATCCTTAAATTGTCGCGATCCCTGTACCCAAGCATCTCCAGAACGTAATGCATTTTTTAGCTCAGATAAGACACAAAGCTCATAAAAGCATAGTGTTCATGGTTTTGATGATTTCAACAGCCTCAAGAAGCTCTTTCAAAGCTGGATTTGCCTTCAGTTGTAAAATTTCCAGTAAGGCTGGCGAATAGCGTCGAATCTGAGAATAACCAGTTTTAATGCGATCCAAATAATCAAAATCTTCTGTTGGTGCAAGCTTTTGTGTATCAGTCAAGCTTTGCGTAAATGCATCCCATGGTATCACACTTTCAACCGCTGTAAATGGATCTGAACCATTTTGCTTAGCTTCAATTAGGGCATTGCCTATTCGATAGTAAAGCCTTAACTTTTCATTAATTGACTTGCCGGATTTTTGAAAATGTTTCTCCTGATTGCGTTTTGAACGATTAAACAGGCTGCCCATAATTCGATCATGCAATTCGATGATTTCGTCAATAACTGTGGCATGTGTTTCCGAAATTAAAGCAATAATGGTGGCATATCGACGGTTTGGCTCGAATTTACTCAAATCATGAGCAATCATTTGTCGGCCTTCACGCGCAAGTTTTAATAGACGATTTTGGTGAATTATCTTATCAAGACCTACAGGTAAATCTAAATTGCGTATCACTTTTAGTCGATCTATATGCTCGAGTATATGACGGGGCTTTGCTGCTCCTGGTGACTCTTTAAGCCAAGCCAATATCGTTATTTTTGTGTCCGCTTTGAGCTTTAGCAGGGCATTCAAACGCTGAAAATGTTCCTTTGTTAAAGGCTCGATTAACGAAGAGTACACACGCCGTGATGCATTGGTTATTGCCTCTGCACATATCCTTTCGATGACATTGATCGTTGGTAAAAGAATCCGTTGACTACGAAATGATTGAAGCAATGCAGAGGCCAATACAATCCCTTTATCTGTTTGCCATGCAAGGTCAGCCAAACCGTTTACAAATGATGGATAGTGTGCCATTGAGAACGTTTGGAAACCAAATATGGATTGTAGTTCGGACAAATGTTCACGTCGCGTCTGATCTCGTTTGCCATATTCATTCCATATAGTGGTGGGCATTTTTAGCTGTTCGGCAACTAAGCTAAGTAAAGGAGGAAATGGAGTCTCATTAACACCTAAAATAATACCTGGATAACGCACGTAGCAAAGTTGAACAGCAAAACCCATACGATTGGCTGCTCCACGGTGCTGTTGAATGATAGAAAGGTCCGATTCACTAAAAGTATATTGCTGAATTAAGTCCTTTTGGTTGTCTGGTAAAGCAAATAAGCTCTTCCGTTCAGAAGAAGACAAGACTGTGCGCCGAGACATATTTATACCGAACGAAGATATTGATAAAGAGTTTCACGGCTAATGCCAAATTCTCTGGCAATTTTTGCCTTCTTTTCCCCGTTTTGAACACGTTGCCGTAAAAAGACGATTTCAGCATCCGATAAAGATCGCTTACGTCCGCGATAGGCGCCGCGCTGCTTGGCTAGAGCAATACCCTCTCGTTGACGCTCACGAATTAAAGAGCGTTCAAATTCGGCAAACGCTCCCATAATTGACAGCATCAGGATGGCCATAGGAGAATCTTCACCTGAAAATTTTAGGCTTTCTTTTACAAATTCAATGCACACACCGCGTTGAGTTAAAGTCTGGACAATTGAACGCAAATCATCAAGATTACGAGCCAATCTATCCATACTATGGACGAGAACAGTATCTCCAGCGCGTACAAAACTCATTAATGCTTCAAATTGCGGACGTTTAACATCTTTGCCTGAAGCTTTATCAACAAATGTTCTTGTGACCTGAATATTATCTAATTGTCTGTCAGGGTTTTGGTCATATGTGCTAACTCGTGCGTACCCAATACGTTGTCCAGTCATAAAATCTCCTTAAAGTGTCAGGTAGAAGTCTATAACCTTCTTGTGATTGTGTCAATAAATTAAGAAAACAACTCTACTCTGACGTGTTTTTGATTTCGCCCTTGACATCAGGTTAAGGTGTACTCTAATTTGACTAAATAACATTTGAAAAACATCAACTCAAATCGATAATTGGTATTATTTGTCAGGAAATTATGACTCTGAGGGAATCATGAGAAAAAAAATAGTGTCGCTTCTTCTGCTCTTTTTTTGCAGCCTGCAACTAGAAGCAGCAGAAGTCGTCTTTATCACTGGCGCTAATAGGGGTATTGGCTATAGCGTCGCCTACCGCCTTGCAAGCCAGGGATATATTGTTTATGCAGGAGCTCGCAAAACATCTTCTTTAAAATCGCTGTTACAGGCATGTGAACAATTCCCCAAAAATATGTATATTGTCGAAATCGATGTGACAGATCAAAAGCTTGTGGATCAGGCTGTCAACACAGTGATCTCAAGAGAAGGACGTATCGATGTTTTAGTAAATAATGCAGGAATAGAAATATTAGGGTCGATGGAAAATCATACGATCGAAGAAGCTCAGAGATTGTTTGATGTTAATTTTTTCGGACCTATGCGACTTTCTCAAGCTGTTTTGCCTTATATGAGAGCTCAAAGCAGTGGTAGGATAATCCAAATAAGCTCTAGAAGCGGCTTTAGACCTTTACCTTCCATTAGTATATACGCTGCAACAAAATGTGCCCTTGAAGGCGTTTCAGAAACGATGGCTGCAACATTAAAGCCATGGAATATCAAAGTTTCGCTTATTGAACCAGGACCAGTGTCCACAGAATTGGATTTCTTAGCGCCATATGGCTCCAAGCTCTCATGTGAAAATGACCCTTTCAAATTGCTTTTTCATAAGGCCGGCTTGCTAGATCCTGTTAGTCCTATAGCTCAAACAGCTGATGAAATTGCCGTTTTTGTTCAGGAGGCCATTGAAGCCAATGAACCATTATTCCGCTATCAAACCACTAAGGCCATTCAACAGCAGGCTCAGAGACGACTTATCGACATCTCAGGACTTTCTAATGTCAAAGAGTGGGATGACGTTCTCTATCCATAATCGAGAATCAGTGATCGGGGTCAGGCCTGACCCCGATCACCCCGATCATCAACTCTTAATGAAGCAATCCTTCCTAGTACACTGTCAAGTAGTATTTTCGGCTATTTCTAGCGTGAAAGCTCCCATGGTTTGCCGATCATAAAAGGGGCTGTATTGACTAATCCAACACCTTTTACGATCGACAAACCACGGGACTTTGACGCAGAAATAGTCGAAAAGGCTACCTTGACAGTTTACTAGTTATGGGTGGGCGACTTAAAGCTATTATTTGATCCACTTTCTTATGGATAGTTTATCCTTTAAGCTTTAGAGTAATCACAAAAGCAGAAAAAAGGATTTAAATTATGTCTTGGGATCCAAAAATGTGGGATGATTATGAAACATTTTCAGCATGTGAAAAGATTGCAAGCTTTTATGAAACACTGCAAGTGTCTACCAAAAAATCTGAGGGCAGTCTAGGCGGCAAAAAATACACTTGGCATGTAGTTGATAATGAACACTTTTACAAATTAAACTGTGTCTGTAATTTTGGCACATTAGGTTTTGGCAAAATAAGCAAGACGACAGAAGGACGATCACCACCTGAAGTCTACAGATTTTCCAAAAGTTCGGATATCAATCCCGACACTTCATTAGTGGCCTTAAAAAGGCCTTTTAATTTCGGAACGTACGAAATGAAACTCCCTAAGAAGAGACCTTCTAATTTAGATGATGATATTTTTGGAGTTTAAGGATGGTTCAGAGCCAAACGAGTTCTATCTGAGGAAATAAAAGGGAAGTATTATGAACCTATCAAGAGAAAGCGTCAGCGGCGCCAAAGGAAACCTTTATGATCGGGGTCAGGAATGCAGAACTGCAATACTCAGCGCATTCGAGTTTACCTCATATGTTATAGATTCACTGCAAGCACGATTCCAAGTTTTGCAGTTCTGCAGGCCTGACCCTGATCATTTCTTGACCCTGCCCCTGTCCCAAGCTCATGCTCTCACGCATATAACCGGAATCTGTACCGGCTGAATTTCCTAATCCTATAACTATAAGAGCTTTTTCTTCGCCACAGTTGCCTCCCAAATCCGTTCAAAGCCACTTCTTCCTTCTACAGTATCGATGAGGAGGTACTCATTTGAATCAAGACCCAT
>JACCVN010000640.1 GCA_013698165.1 Parachlamydiaceae bacterium
CGACTGGACCAACGGGTTTAAGAGGCAAAAGGGGCTGTCCTGGCTTTACAGGGGAAACAGGCGCGACAGGCGCTACTGGCGCCACAGGTGCAACAGGCGCGACAGGTGCGACAGGTGCGACAGGCGCCACAGGTGCAACGGGTGCTACTGGCGCAACAGGTGCTTCAGGCGCTACAGGTGCAACGGGTGCTACTGGCGCAACAGGGATCATTGGCCTCTCAGGCATACAGAACTTTGCTGAATTTTATTTTATCCCACCTACAGGTGTCCCCACAGTAGTGACTCCAGGTCAGCCCTATCAATTTCCTACGGATGGAGCTTCTAATGGAGGATTGATCCTTCCCCTAAACGATGATACTTTTCTACTGGTTGCGCCTGGTATTTACCAAGTTTATTACCAAGCAGTTTTAGACGTATTTTCTCCGACAACACCAGTAGCGCAAATGCAGATATTTTTAAATTCCGGTTTAGGTTTTGTGCCGCTTAATTACACTGTAGTTGGGGCAGCAAATCCAGGAACTACTGTTCTTTCCATGGATATTGTCGGTACAGCGTTAGTGACAACAACAGTCCCAAACACACAGATTCAAATTCGCAATCCGACTAGCTATACAGTTACCTATTCCGATGCATCTTCAACTCCTGGACTGGGAACTAACACTGTTCAACCATTCACATCGCATCTGATTATTACTTTATTAAAGGATAACACACTGTAATAAGATTTCAAGCTAAGAGAGACGTCCTGTCTCTCTTAGCTTGGGAATTTCGTCTACCACGCTTCTATTCTAAGTCACCTATTTCAAAATCATCTTTGGCCTTATCCATAGCTTTCGACACTACCCCAGGAGATGAAGAGACTTATGGCTTTATTGGCTCATTTTCATCATTTCCAAAATGAAATTTCCTACTACTATAAAATAAACCATTGTCCTAAGAGGATGAGTAAGAGATATCAAAGAGGTTAATTTGACGTTATCCTAAAGCACAAAATACTACGATTGCTCTAATTGGCTATTCTAAACCCAGTAAAAGCATCCAAATGGTCCGGTGGCGACGCAATGCGTTCAGCTACCCTCACTCCCTCAGCTAAACTGTCGTAGCATCCACCTTTAGCAATTTTGTTAGATCCCATTGTGGGACCTTGTAAATTAGCGTTTGACTGTCCAAAAGAATTCGGCCCGTCCCAATCAGAAATCCATTCCCACACATTTCCGCTCATATCATAAGCGCCAATAGGGCTTTTCGCTAAATGCGTTTTCATCGGCGCCAGTTGCTTTGATGATGTCGGCAGAAGATTTACACCGTTGTAAAAACCTACTTCAGTGGTAAGAGGTGTAGTATATTTTATCGGTGCCTGCATTGAACGATAATTTGCCCAAGAAGAATCGATGTCATCTCTTCCAAAACCGTAGCGATACTTTTTTAATGGTTCTCCGGGCTGAGTGACTTTCATTCCTGCTGCTTTTTCCCATTCAGCTTCAGTTGGAAGGCGGTAGCCCATCCCTTTGCAGAATTGATCTGCCCCATACCAGCTCACATATATTAATGGATGGTTTTCTTTCCCATTAACGGAGCTAAAAGTAAACGCGCCGAAGCCATTTCTTTGCACCTCAATTCCACATGGGTCCCCGCTTTCTGTAGTTTTACATAAGGGATGCCCTAAGGTATCCACAACAACGCCTTTTTTTCCGCTGCCATATACAATCGCATTTTCCCCGATCGCTTTATTTAACCATACGGCATATTGAGCATTTGTTATTTCGTAGATTCCAATATTAAAACCGTAGATGTAAAGGACTCTAGGAGGTCTTTCATTTTCAGGGACATCATTAAAAGGATCGCCAATGATTGCATTTCCTTCAGGCACTGCTAAAAGTAATAATTTTGCTAGATATGCCACCTCAATCTGCTTTTGCTGGCCCTGCTCTAACTCTATAGTAATTTGTGCTGGAGTTTCCCGGTCTGCAATAGGTGTAAAAATCAGCTCATAGGGCTTGTTCGGTAATATTGTGATGACTGCTTGCTTGCCCCTGAACTCTCTTTTATCATCGGGACTTCTTAAATTTTGCAAAGTATATTTGGCATCAAGGGTATTGGTCTTCACAGTAATTGAGGTTGTGTTCGTTAAAGTAGGTGACAGATCCGTCACCCCTTCTGTTTTTACCGTGATAAGCTGACTTTTTCCTTTTTGAATAACAAAGTCAAATGATTTTGGAGTAAATCTGGAAGGCCCTTTATCGTCAAACGTGCCTTGGTACACCCCTTCAGGCAAATTCATATTAAATTCAGTGCCTTTAAATTCTCCTTGAAATATTTTTCCACTTCCACCAATTTCATTGATCCTCAAATACCCTTTTCCTGCAGCATCGCTTTTGACAGTTAGCTTGCCGGAGTATGAGTAAGAGACCTTGATGTTGAGGTTTTGATCTCCTGAAATCGTAAGATTCATAGGTTCGGGAACCAAATAGTTTTTTCCGGGCGGATTGGTGAAAGAAAGCGTATAT
>JACCVN010000002.1 GCA_013698165.1 Parachlamydiaceae bacterium
TATTAATTCTTCATCATTTGAAAAAACTTCCCAATAACCACTATCAATCATCTCAATAACAATATCACATGACTCATACATTTCTTGATCATTTTCATAGCGAGCAATCATGTCAGGTTTTTTGAAACCAACTATAAGAATATCATAGACGTCATAAAATTGTTTTGCTAAATCATTGAGTTCTTTCCAATTTATAAGTAAGCCTTTCTGTAATTTATTTATTTCTGTTTCGAATAAAAGTATGGATTTCCCATTCTGCAATTTTCCGGTCCCATTAAAAAATAAAATAGACCATTGAAGAAAGTCTCCGTTAGAAATTTCTTGAAAAATATCTTGCAACTCAACAATTACAACTCTTTTTTCTTTATCTAATATTCTTATTCCTCTTGTTTTCATTCGTATTGCCATCCAGGTAAGGGTTCACCAGCTTCTCTTGTGCGCGTTCCTCCTGTAGGATTTTCCTCTCGAGGATGTTGATGGGGTTTCGTATGTTCATGGGGTCTACTGTGATCAGTGAAATTAATGTCTCGAAGTGGTTTGCCATCTTTATCAAATTCACGTGCTTGCCTATATCTCCCTCTTCTACCACTTCTTAGACCAAGTTGAGTATGTGGTGCATCTGTATCAGGAATTAATACTCCTTCTTTTTGCGGCAATGGACGATCTGGTGCATATCCTCTCTCATTATTTTCAACTTCGTCTTTATTAAATCTTGTATCAGACCATTTAACAGCTGAAATAGCTGCACCAGTCACGACACCAAGAGCAACGACGAGCATGGTATCAACTGTCACAAAAGAAAACGATGCAGCTATTGCTCCAAAGGATATCGAAAAAGTTTCATTATAACAGGTGCAGCAATAAGGAAAGCAAATCCCCGTAAGGATCATAATAACGTAAAGGATTGTTTCTAAAAATCATAAATGTTGAGGCCATCTTCAAACCCTAATGGGGCAGGAGTCACCAAGGCATTATTTGTGGCTTATGGAACCTCTTTTAATAAATTGAAAGACCTTGAATTTGGCGTCTATTTTGCATAGCGCCAAGGATTTGCAATGGAAGTGTCACCAAAGAAAGTTTCTTCTTCAAATGAAGAAATCAAGAATATTGACACGCGAGCCACCCGTATCCCGAAGAGCTACGACGTTACAGCGCTCATCTTGGATGTCGGTAACAGTTCAGATACCCCCGTTCGTCGAGGTATCTGAACGAAAAAGGTAATCAGGCCGTCTCGGCCTGATTAAACACCCTGGATGAGGGTGTGGGCTAATAGCCAATATCGTTAAGTTAAAGAAGGTATTCAGGCCGTCTCGGCCTGATTCCAACAACAATGCAAACGAAAAATTGACAAATGGCGATGGAAAACTGACAATTTTATCAGGCCGAGACGGCCTGATTACCTTTTTCGTTCAGATATCCCGACGAAGGAGGGCTGAACTGTTACAGATGTCGTAGATGTCGGTATAGATTTCATCAGATGAAATCTATCAGTGTGAAAGCCATGAAGAAGGTATTTTTTCATTGTTATCGTCTATGCAAACAAGTTTAGAATTTTTCCATTTTGCCTGAATCACAAATTTCTCTAGTCCTATGTTGCGGCCTGCACGCGCATCTTAGGATTATGGCAAACAGAGGCGTGAATGTTTACTTTTTATGATCGAAGGGCTTCCGATTATAAATTCAAAAATTTCTACTTTACTTATGTAAGCACTATGGCTCTCTAAGCATATGAAATATTAAACTCAACCATGGTGGAAAATATTCTTTAACAACCTGGAGAAGGACCTGAATCTTCCGCGGATTAGCGATCCTAGCCTTTAGTTCTTTCTATTATGTACCTGAATATTCTCACAGATCTGGGCTAAAGAGTAGGAAATTGCATAGGCTTTTTCTTTTGTGATGCCCATTCGTGTTTCGAATTCCCATTCATCAATCTCTTTGTCTACTTCACTCAAAGCATTAATCATGGTTTTTAAATTTTCTGCAGACAATTCTATGGTAGCATTGTCATATCCGATATCAATTTCTTTCATATTTTCCTCATTAATGGCTACTGGTATTTATAAAGAGCAATGTGCAGGAAGTGTTGAGGCACCGTTTCTGCGAGTAAACATGTGAAAATTACATATAATTAAATCTTTCAAAATCGCCATTAGTATAAACAGATGATAAAAATAGTAATAAATTTTTGGCTTCTTCTTTAGAAACTCCAATCTGTTTTTCAAATTCATCTACCTTAAATCCACGACATACTTCATTTAAAGCATTGATGAGAGCAGCTAAATCATCCTTTGATAAAT
Organism: Parachlamydiaceae bacterium; assembly: GCA_013698165.1. GTDB lineage: Bacteria > Chlamydiota > Chlamydiia > Chlamydiales > Parachlamydiaceae > JACCVN01. The sequence goes on from JACCVN010000002.1 coordinate 2,301, forward strand.
TAAGGATGACCTTTCCATCATCAATATTAATTTCTTTCATATTATTTTAATTCCTTAAGAAAGTAGTCTATACCATCAATTGCGACATACGTTGATCCACCATCTCTTGCTGATGGATGTCTGACAACTACTGAGC
>JACCVN010000006.1 GCA_013698165.1 Parachlamydiaceae bacterium
GTATTAACTAATACAACCCCTTTTACGATCGACAAACCACGGGAGCTTTCACGCGAGAAATAATCGAAAATACTACCTTGACAGCGTACTTGGCAAAGCGAGCTATGTTCAGGCCAATATTGATGGACGCAAAGTCGCATAGAATGGTTAAAGTCTATCGCCCTTTTTTAAATTACCACAGATTAAATTACCACCCCACGGACTCATCTTTAGGACTTTTAAGGGGGTGCTAGGACTTCAATCATTACTACTTTCCGTCACAGCGAGGCCTAGTACACTGTCAAGGTAGTATTTCCGGCTATTTCTAGCGTCAAAGCTCCCGTGGTTTGTCGATCGTAAAAGGGGTTGTATTAGTCACGATCGGCAAACCGCGGGACTTTGACACAGAAATAGTCGAAAATACCACCTTGACAGTGTACTAGCTTTGTCGTATTTAGCTTGCGGAGTTTTTGAATTTCGAGCATTATTCAAAGGAGTAGCACAAGACAAATCCAATTAACAAATTTTAAATTAAACTGTTATTTGACATTACTGATTTTCCAAAATAAGGAATTAAAATATGCCGAGCGGAGGAAAAAGAGAAGGCGCCGGAAGGCCGAAAGGAAGCGGCAAATTTAGCGAAAAGACAAAATCGATCCGTGTGCCAGAAAAAGATGTTGAAGCCATTTATCAACTTATTCAACATAAGTTTTATCGCTTACCTCTATACCAAAGCATGGTAACTGCCGGATTTCCCTCTCCTGCCGAAGATGAGATCGATGATACACTAGATCTTAATGAGCTGCTCATCAAACATCCTACCGCCACCTTCTTTTTAAAAGTTTCGGGATCATCAATGATCAATGCCGGCATTCATGATGGCGACATGCTCATCGTTGATCGCAGCATAGAGCCGGCCCATGGTAAAATTGTCATTGCCGCCTTAAATGGCGAGCTGACTGTCAAACGGCTGCATCTTGAAAAAAATCAGGTTCGGTTAGTTGCCGACAATCCTGCTTTCCCTCCTATTGAAGTCAAAGAGGGCATGGAACTACACATTTGGGGAGTGGTGACGAGCGTCATTCATACCGTATGAAGTATTATATCTTAGTCGATTGCAACAACTTCTACGCTTCTTGTGAAAGGCTCTTTTGCCCTCATTTGGAAAAACGTGCCGTTATCGTGCTTTCAAATAATGATGGCTGTGTGGTGGCACGCTCGCAAGAAGCCAAGCAATTGGGTATTAAAATGGGAGAACCCTATTTTAAGATTAAGGACCTTTGCGAACGGCTTAAAATTGTGGTGTGTTCATCAAATTACCAACTGTATGGTGACTTATCGCAACGTGTCATGCGCATCTTGACCGAGATGGCGGAAGAAATTCAGATTTATTCCATCGACGAAGCGTTTTTAACATTTCCCGATCAGATGCCCCTAAAAGAGATCTATGAGCATTGCATAGAAGTTAGGCGTTTAATAAGTAAGTGGGTGGGAATCCCAGTCTCCATCGGCATTGCCCCTACCAAAACCCTGGCCAAAGTGGCAGGCGCTACAGCCAAAAAAAATCCACTGGGAGTCTTTTGCATCGCTTCTAAAGCTGTACATGAGGCGACCTTAAAAGATTTTTCTGTCGGAGATGTCTGGGGCATTGGATCCCGATTTCAAGACAGGCTACATGCCCTTGGCATACGCACAGCGTGGGATTTTCAAAAGCAAGATCCTATAGTGGTCAGAAAATCTATGGGAGTCGTCGGTGAACGAATGCTATGGGAATTGCGTGGTCGCAGCTGCCTGCCATTAGAAAAAGCGCAGCCCAAGAAAAGTATTTGCTGTTCGCGTTCCTTTGGATGCGTGATTACGGAACTAAGCGATCTGGCAGAAGCGCTATCGACCTATGTCAACACCGCCTGCCTTAAGGTGCGGCAGCAGCAATGCTGCGCTCAGGCGATATGTGTATTTGTAGAGGCGATTATTGATTCGCAGACCGGCTTACGCCAACATGATAGCAAAGTCGTTTCTTTGCCTGCGCCCACAAATGACACTTCCCAGATCATTACTGCTGCTAAAGCTTGCTTGAAAATGCTTTTTCAGAAAGAAAAGCGATACAAAAAATGCGGCATCATCCTTCTAGACCTATTGCCTTCGGGCAATGTCATGCCGGACCTGTTCTTGAAGCCTCAGAGTAGCAACCGAAAGCAGCTAGCCGAAGTTTATGATCATCTTAATGCGCGTTTTGGTAAAAGAACCCTTTTCTATGGTGCCATGGGTGTAAACCCCCACTGGAAAATGCGCAGTGAGAAAGGGTCCGGCCTTTACACTACAAGCTGGGACGGCCTGGCAATTGCCAAATGTCATTAACGGTTGAAGCGCCATCACCTGTTGTACTACCACAGAGCCCACAGAGCCCACAGATAACACAGAGAGAGACATTAACAACAACGGGCGAATAACAGTAAAGAACAGGCCTAAATGCCTAAATCAAAGGTATAGATTATTGGCATTTGCCCGTATCGTCTTTTGCCCTTCCCTCTCTGTGTTCTCTGTCTCGACTTTTGGACTTTTAAGGGGGCTAGAGGCAAGATTTTGTTCTAAGCCGCGAATGCGGCGGCAGCATGTAGCCACTGGCGTAAGCCAGTGGCTTTGTTCTAAGCCGCGAATGCGGCGGCGGCATGTAGCCACTGGCGTTAGCCAGTGGCTTTGTCTAAGCCGCGAATGCGGCGGCGGCATGTAGCCACTGGCGTTAGCCAGTGGTATGATCAACACAAAATAAAAGCCGCGAATGCGGCGACAGCAAATAGGCAGTGTGTTTGCCTGTGGCGATCACCCTTAATGTTTAGCCTCAAAAAGATATTTAAGGTCAAATGATTCGCCAATATATTATAGAGGCTTGTTTGAACTGATGTTTGTCTTTATGGATGACGATGTTTGTGCTGAAGACAACATGATATACTGCCCTTAGCTCAACCGCGAGAGCTTTCGCGTTGCCCTAATTCTCAGATTGAGCTAAGGGCAGTATATACTAGCTTGGTAAATGTGCCCATGGAACCTTTGCTGCCGCCGCATTCGCGGCTTTTATATTGTGTTGATCATTCCACTGGCTTACGCCAGTGGCTACACGCTGCCGCCGCATTCGCGGCTTTTATATTGTGTTGATCCATTCCACTGGCTTACGCCAGTGGCTACACGCTGTCGCCGCATTCGCGGCTTTTATATTGTGTTGATCATTCCACTGGCTACGCCAGTGGCTACACGCTGCCGCCGCATTCGCGGCTAAGAACAAAATCTTGCGTCTAACACACCCTTTAAAAGTCCTAAAGTCGAGTCTGTGGGCTCTGTGGTAGTATAACATGTAATGGCTCTTCAACCGTCCGGCAGATTCCAATCCACTCTTTAAGTCCTTTTTATTCCGGTTCCAGATCCTGCTCCTCCGACTTTGTTTAATACAAAAGCGAATGCAAGGCCGGCTACAAAGCCGCCGATATGCGCCATATAGGCCACACCACCACCTTCTTCATCGCTTGTAGATGCCAAAGTACCGATCTGGCTAATGAACTGTATGAGAAACCAAAATCCGATGACCAGAAGAGCGGGCATTTGGGTCATTGAGGGGCCGAATAAAACATTCACCTTGCCTTGAGGACGAAGGTACATATACGCTCCCAAGACCCCTGCAATTGCTCCGGAAGCTCCAAGATTCGGCACAGACAATGTAGGATTTAAAAACAGTTGGGCAAATGTCGCTGCAATACCGCAAAGCAAGTAAAATATCAGATAAGTGACTTTCCCGAAATTATCCTCGATATTGTCTCCAAAAATCCATAAGTAAAGCATATTCCCAAACAGATGGGCAAAACCTGCATGCATAAACATGGCTGTAAATATTGTAGGAATATTGGCGATAGGATTAGAGATAAACCGGCTTGGCACAAAAGCCCATTCGGTAATAAAAGCCTCCCCTCCTGCCAATTCTAAAAGAAAAAAAAGAATATTCACGATAATCAAAGCATAGGTCACTATTGGGACAGATTTGCGATCGCTGTTATCATCTCCGACAGGCATCATAATTTTAATTCCTATTCATGGTTAATGGAAGGGGGTCTACGAAGGCGTTTTTTTTCAGAGTCTTTAGACTTTTTAACGCTATTTTTAGCAATTACAGATTTTGGGACCCGAGTGGCGACACGATAAGGTTTTTTGTAGTTGAGTTTCTCGACGATTTTGCGCAATTTTTTTAGGCAGTCGATTTTATTAAGATATTGACTTCGTTCTTTTTGGCTGGTGACAATAAGGCCTGTAGGAATATGCGTTAGTCGTACGGCGCTATTTGTCACATTGACATGCTGCCCGCCGCTTCCGCTGGCACGATAGACATCAAAACGACACTGTTCAAGCAGGTCGTCATCATCAGGAGGAAGAAAGATTGAAGGCATTGGAGTCCTGGTACACTGTAAATGTTATATATACTGCCCTTAGCTCAATCAGAGAATTTGGGCAACGCGAAAGCTCTCGCGGTTGAGCTCATTTAAAAGGCACTGTATTTATAAAGCAATGCTGAATGGTGAGTGATGAGCGCTGAGATGAAGACAGGGCAGCATTGCTCATCACTCATCTCTGCTTTTAGTTCAGCACTCATCATTCACCATTCAGCATTGTTTTATAATAGTATTGGATAAGCATATTCTTAGTTTGGACGTGGTTAACATCGCGGGGAATTACTTTTCCAGCGTTTCCTTAATTTCTTGAGGTTGGTTGCGGAAAATTTTAAAAAGCCAAAGGCTAGAAATGGCTGATGCAAAGCACCAGATGGATAAGAAATTCTCCAAATAGAAATATTCAGCAATGATGGCAGTAGAAGCTAACAGAAGTCCAAACTGCCACAGTTTTGGGAACGACGAGATAAAACAGGGAATTAATG
>JACCVN010000013.1 GCA_013698165.1 Parachlamydiaceae bacterium
CTTTAGCTTGGCGACCTCTTGAGGGCCATCGCCTTTAAGAATTTTCTCAAGTTCCAGGGATGCTGTGCGCACCTCATACTCGCCTGATTTGATCTCATGCTCATTTTGACATAGCTCGCTCTTAATCACTTGTTGGAGTGCTTTGACTTTACATTCCTGTTCACGGATAGAGGCTTGTAGATCTACGATTAGTTCTTCAAAGGGGGTAGGATCCAATTTGACAAGAAGATCATCCGGTTTGACATAAGTTCCGTCAGCGATAATATCGATAATTTTCCCTTGATCTCCACGTATGGGAGACATAATCATTGTCGATCGAGAAGCTTCAAGCTCGCCAACAGTGCGCACTTCGATATCGAAAGATCGAAAACTAGCTGTTTCAGTGATAAAAGTACCATCATTCGATGGTGAATTATCAGCACGGAAGAATAGTAGATAGGAAATGGAAAGCAGTAGAAGGATTCCGGCGATCCAGATGAGTTTTGGTTTATTCATAGACAAATCTTTGGTTTATCAACTAAAAGGCCTACAGCCGACAAAAATCTATATTCGCCGATTTTATGATCGATGATTGCGCTTTGATAGGCTGATTGAGCATTACGAAGAGTTTTTTCTGCTTGAATGACATCGAAATTATTAGCTAAACCACGATTAAATTTCAGTTTTGCTAATTTTAAGCCGCCTTCAGAACTATGAATTTGGGTAAGTTGAAGAACAATCTTTTGACTTGCCCTGTGCAAAGCTCTAATGGCCCGTTTGACATCGAGAATGACAGAATCCTGAGTTTGATTATAAGATCTTTCAGCGTTTACAACAGTAAATATACTTTGTTGATAAGCGATTTGTTGAGCGGTGCGATTCCAATCTGTAGAAGTCATAAATCCAATACCCCAACGGCTATCGCGCTCGGTAGTAAATGATTCAGTGAAGACTTCGTCGTAACCGAAATTGGTAAAATCCAGGACCAGGTCGAGGTCCGGCAGGAGGTTTGATTTAGCTAATTTTGAAAGCCGGCGAGTTTCATTCCAACGATCTTCAGCCTGCTCAATTTCTACTCGATTGGCAAGAGCTGAAGAGATCGATTCCTCAACAATGGGATCGAGAGGAACGTATTCCGTCGAAAGATCAATGACAATATCCCGGTTAAGCGGCAGGGTTAGAAGTTCGCGCAGGCGGTCTTTTGCATCTTGGAGACTCTCTTGGGAGCTGTTAATGCTATCCTCGGAGGCCTTTAATTCGATTTCAGTTCTATAGACATCAAGAGAGTCAGCCATGCCAATGCGCTCTTTGACCTTTATTGCGCTATAAAAATGGGTTAAACGTTGTAAAGCTTCAGTATCTAGCTTAAGAATTGTTTCAAGGCGCACGATATTATACATCGCATTGATTAATCTAAAAATCATTTCCACGCCCGAAGCGTAGGAACCTCGAAACGCAGTACGATAGGCAAATTGAGCAGCAAAAACTGGAGCTAGAGTATATTCTTTTCCAAATCCCTTTAAAAGGGGTTGAACAATCTTAGCTTGGAGTCCGGTGTGGTAATGTTTTGCATCTACGGAAGCATAAGGGCGTAATGAAATTTGAGTACCAAAAGTAAATTTTTTGCATATCTCTAAACTGCCACCGACAGTGCCACCTAACCCTGCTTTTCCCCCTCCAATAAAGCCTACATCTCCACTAGGAATAAGCCTTAAGTCAAAAGCTGAAAGGCTTAAATCTATACTAAGTTGCGCTCTTTGTATATTGTCAAGCGAGTTTGCAAAATTGCGATTGGATGTTATAGCGAGGTTAATCGCAGTAGGAAGATCTAAGATCAGGGGACTTTCTTCTGGGAAATTATCAACAGGGGGAGTCTCTTGCGTCTGAATATTTTGGGACAGAAAAGACGTGAAAATGAAACAGGCAGCTGTAAATTTAATAATGCTTTTCATTTTTGGGATGCATACTCTTGAAAGATAAGCTACCTTAATACCCTAAAACGCTCCTTCTATTCAACCAAGAAGTGAGGTTTGGTAGTGGTATTCTGGTATTTATATGGGGAGTTGAGTGCTTAAATTTGGAATATTATAGTGACGAGATTTTTAGGCTTGGAAAAAGACGTTTAAACTCGGCATCGAAAATGTCAAGCTACGTTTAGCTATGGTATATTACCAAGTACGTGAGGATCAAACTTTTACGCTTTCACTATTCAAAAAAATAGGGATATGTTATTATGAAGAAGTGAGAGAGTTGCTGCATAGGTTAGAGGTCTGAAAAGACATTCTAAAAAGTTTTTTGATTCAAACAAATTTGTTAAGATTATGTTTTGAAGAAAAGAATTTTAAAGTCTGCCTTAATGATATTAGAATCTAACTATGTAGCAACATTTTTATCATGTAAATTTCTGGGGGTGTCCTGGTTTCGACTTGGGAATGAAGTGTTG
>JACCVN010000031.1 GCA_013698165.1 Parachlamydiaceae bacterium
TCAGGATACGAAGTTTACGACCTAAATCTTTCGGGTAAGCATCCTTGGATTCCGGCAGTATCGAAGCTACGTCCCATTATCAAAAAATATAAGCCGGATATAGTGGAAACTTGGCTGTATGATGCCAATATTGTCGGACGCTTAGTAAAAATGTTTTATCCTAAGATTCCGATAATTACTACACTCCATTCGCAGGATTACGAACCGGAAACAATCCGCGCCGCTAACTGGTCGCCGAGAAATGTTGAATGTTTACGGCAGATTGACAAAATGACTGCATATTTGGCAAAGCCGCATTTTGTCGCATGTTCATACACAGTCAAAAAATCGTTTCAAAAACAATTAAATCTCTCTGATTCTCAAATCAAGGTCATCTATAACGGAATTGACCCCGTTTCGCTAGATAATGATACAGATAAGCCGCAGGATATTCGATGGGAACTCAAAATCCCGGAGAACAGCTTTGTTTATATAACAATAGGCAGACTTGATGCGCTGAAAAACCACGCTCTTTTGCTAAAGGCGTTTCCGCAGGTGTTATCTGCTGTGCCGGAAGCATATTTAGTTATCGTTGGCGCGGGAGTTTTGGAGCAGAAACTGAAGAATTCGGCAGCTTCGCTCGGAATTGCTCATAGAGTAATATTTCTCGGTCGGCGAAAAGATGTCGGGGCGTGTCTTGCAATGGCAAATGCGTTCGTTTTTCCGACTCTTCTAGAAGGACATCCATTGGTATTGGTCGAAGCGATGTTTAAAGAACTGCCCTGCGTCGCTTCAAATATCGAAGTGTTAAGAGAGGTGATAACACATAATAAAAATGGTCTACTTTTTCAGACTAATGAACCAAATGAATTGGCAGCGGCAATGATGAAATTATTTAATCAGCCGGAATTACGCAAACGATTGACTCAACAAGCATTAGAGGATGCTCAGCGACGATTTCATATTCGCATAATCGCCTCCGAATGGGAAAACTTCTATCAATCTATAATCACTAAATACAAATTTAAATAAAGTCGTTTCTTGGATTTTCCAAATTGTTCCTATTTTGTCGTTTCCAGCTTAATAAGCGTTTCAGGCAGGTGCAAAAGAACATTTCAGTTAAACCGAATCTTGATTAGAAAATAAACCAAAGATAAACAAATCTTACGAAAAAAACTCAGACATTCTACGTTTGCAAATTTGGTAAGAACATTTCAACATCAAGAAGATAAACTGATCAAGGGCGAGAAAGCAGGATTTAAAGATATAGCGGAATGCGCCCAGATGATGAATGAAAACTTTTTGGCTCGGTATAAACAACGTGCTTAAATCACGATGTGTTCTTGCACTTTGTAAAAATTGTGTCTAAAAGACTAGTGTTCAGTCAAGTTTGAATGCACGGATAAGTCAGAACCATCTGCGGTAGCGGATGGTTTAAGTTTCTAAGTCAGATGCTTCAAGACCACGTTCAACCGCCCGCTACCGCAGGCGGTTCTGACCCGTCAATTAAATCTTGACTAAGCACTAGCACCAAAGGTTAATAACGCATTAAAGTGAATCGTGGTCGTAACTTTTGATTTCCCAAAAATTCGGCTCTGAAAATTTTTCCATTACTTGATCTTCCGCAAAAAATATAAATGGAACTTTATTAGATAGCGGACCTCGGTTTAGAGGATTAGTAATAAACTTATTTCGACTCAATATTTTAACAGCATTACCGTTTTCCTGACAAAAGGAAACAATTCCCTTATATTTGTTTTTTATGACTAAATTGGAAAGAAACAATAGAAGGGATTTCTCACTATTATTTGAATTAAAAATAAAGTCGAAAAGCAAAATTTTGTTATTATGAATATAAAAAGTAATATAACCTTCTATCTTATCATCCTTCGAGAAATAAACTGTTTTATAATCATATAAAGGATTTGAAACCCTCCACGTAAAATGTATAACATTTCTTTTTGATACAATTTTAGCTTCGGATTCTTCTTGCTGAAAAAGTCTTTCTATTTTATTAAACTCTTGTAATTCAAATATATTTTTTTCCTGATCATTGTAAAATCTGGCAGATTGACATAATAGATTTGGTTTGAAGTAATAACGAAAATCAAAGACTTTTTTCCATCCGAATTTTAAGAAACCCGGAGTTGAAGTTTCTCCCCCGAATCCAATGATAAACAGCTTTTGATTCTCTTTAAGATAATCATAGCACTTTAATGCCAGTCTTTTGAATAATCCTTGTCGGCGATGATTGGAATGAGTCATCGTATCGCAGGATTGATAAATGGTTTTTTGCTTTCCTTCAATGAAAAAAGTTTGGGGAATTACTCCATAGTATGCCGCTACTTCGTTAGTTTCGCTTTCAACAGCGATAAAACCTATGAAATGCCCAGCGGGATTATTTAGATATTTCCATCTAAAGTAATCTATACTGACATCTAAACCAAAACAATTTTTTACTAAAGGAATTAGCAAATGGAAATTTTCCTGTTCTAATTTTCTAACTGAATATTCTGGCATATTTTCTTAGTTTAGGATGAAACATCTCTGCTCTTAAAGACACTTCTTCCAAACTCTCCTCTATCATATTTATTCTCGGTAATCTATTTGCTTTTTCTTTATCATATTCTGATGCTTCATACAGATTATCATCTACATAAAGAACAAATTCAAAGCCTGCTTCTGCAACTATTTTGTCTAAATAATCGTTACATTTATTTACCAGCATTTCAAACAAACCTTTTCTTCTATGGTTTGAATGAGTCATCGCCTCACAGGCTTGGTAAATCGTTCGTTTTTTTGAATCTATGACATATTCTTCGGGAATCACCGAAAAAAAAGCGGCGGTTTCATTTGTTTTCTCATCAATTGCAGCAAAACCGACAAATTTACCTGCCGGATTATCAAGGAATTTCCATTTAAATATTCGATATTAACTTCCATTCCAAAGCAGTGACGCATTAGTGGAATCAGCGAATCAAATTGGTTAGAATCTACTTTTTCAAATCTATAATCTGCCACGAAGTCCCCTTAATTTAGATTGAAATAGTTCGGTTCTTAAAATCATTTCATAAATACTTTCATTGATAAGGTTAACTCTATTAAGAATGATTGGATGTTTGCCGGAAAGGGTCTTTAAATTGTTGATTGCGTCATTAACGTAAAGTAAATACTTGTAACCACTCCGTCGAATTACTTCGTTTACCCTTTCGTCACCCTGACCATTTGGCAGAGCGATAATACTAACCGGTCTTTCTATATGTTTCTCGATTTCATTTTTTGAATTCAGAATTTCAAAAGTTAAAGCACCTTCATCTATTAAAGAGGGAATAGAATCGTGGCTGTAGGAGTGACTTCCAATTTCTACGTCATATTTACTACACTCCTTGATTTGTTCCCAACTCATCATCTTACATTCGGCAGATATCGAGAGTTGATCTTCCTTATCTTTTATAACCTTTAATCTTTGTTCTTTTTTGAGTTTTGACAGGTGGAAAAATATCTTAGAGTAAAATTGAATCCAATTGTTTTTTGACTTTGTAATGTTTTCATTGAATCCGTCTGTCTCAAAATTAAGTTCCAGATTATTATTTTTGCAATGATTAAATATGTTGTTAAGTCGTTGCGTCCAAATCATAGAATTGGAATTAGCACATTCATTCACAATATTGTGATTTGACGGCAACTTATATTTAACCAAAATCGGAAGAGCGTATTCATAAAAATCATAATAACCGTCGTCAAAAGAAAAGATCAGCGGGGGCTTTTTGTAAGACTCTTTGTTTTCAGACAGTTCCTCGAAGGAAATAATTTGATAATTTTTCAAAGCATATTTAATCAATTCCTCAAAAACGTCGGGTCTAATAGGATCGAAGAAATAATCGTTCTCGTTCGATATTCTGTGCAAACTCAAAATGGTAAGCTGATTACGCTTTGTTGACCGCATCAAATCGTTCAACCTTAACCCGTTTAATACCCTTGATAATAACCTTTTCGACATTCAACCTTAACCCGTTTAATACCTTTAATAATAACCTTTTCGACATTCGTGATAAGGTTACACAAATAAAACATAAATGTCTAACTATTTTTCGGATCGTTTCGCTCGATTCGGGAGTCATTTAGATGTAAGTAATTGCCTCGGTAATATTATAGTAGTGTTGTTGTGATAAGCGATTGTTTATCGCCGCTTTAATTGATTACAGGCACAGTGATAATTGTTATAATCGTTCTGGAATTTGTCATTTGTTTTTTTGTGTTAGTTTTTATTGTTGTAAAAGCAAGTCTTGTTGGATGACAACTTTCCTGTTTCATATATTGTTTGTATTTAACAATTTACGGCGTATTGTAAAAACATGTTCTGCAGATGCTGCTACAACCGACAATAATTTCTAACTAAAAACCACGTGATAACCGACAAAAATCCGACCGTCTTAGAAAACGATTCAGGCGCAAATCTGAACCCGGAAGCCGCCGTTTCAAAAGAATATGAAAACGAACGCCGACGCGTAAATTGGGATTTAGAGAATGCTTTCAACAATTACTTTGTTTTAATTGCCGCACAGGTTTGTGTTGCTTTTTTCTCATTTTCTTCCATCTGGCTGCTCAACAAATATATTGGAACCGACGGTTACGGAACCATCGTCGCGGTCATCGCTGCTTCGCAAATCATACAAATTTTAATTACCTGGACAAGCATTTCAGTTTCTAAGTTCGGTACGGAAGAATTTGTTGCCGTCGGTAATATTTCCAGACCATTTTGGAACAGACTCTATTTTCTCGTCTTAAATTTAGCATTGGTTTTGGTCGGTTCTTTCATTTGGTTTAAACCTCTATCGGAATGGCTCAAAATTTCGACCGAATTTTTCCCGTATATCGTAGCGCATATCACTTTTGTCATCTTTTGGCTTCACGTTCAATTAGCTCTTCAAGGTTCAAAACTATTGCGTGTTCAGGGCATTTTGGTGGCGGCGGAAAAAATCTCTATTTTTCTCTGTCTTTTAATTTTATGCTTGAGCAGCCGAATTACTTGGTTTTCAGCGTTTTCAGCTTATATTATTGCTCCGGCACTGATGATTTTAATCGGAATGTGGTACATACGAGATTTAATTTTTCCGGTCAGCAAGATTGAATTCGGCTATATCAAAAAAATTCTGATCTTTTCACTTCCACTGCTTCCTTCTTCAGTCGTCGGCTATTTTTCCACCAGTTATCTGGATGTCTTCTTTCTCTCACAGTATCTTTCAAAAACAGATGTCGGTATTTACTGGGTTGCCTACCAGATCGCCGGTATCGTGATGCAGTTTCCGGTTTTGGCGGGCAGTATTTTAATGCCGATGTTCGTATCAATGCAACTCGACAATAAAAATGATAAATCCGCGCTTTACTTCACCAAAATACTGCCGACAATTTGCTATGTGTGGACTTTTGTTTGTGCTTTAACGGCAACAATCGGCGGTCTTTTGCTGCCTTTCATCTTCGGCGAAAAATTTTCGGAAATTTATATCCTACTTTGGATTATGATGGCGGCGGCAGCTATTTCAAGCCCGGGATTGTGGGGTTATGGCACGATGTCAAATGCCAAATCTCTGACGTATATTTCTACAATCTACGCGATAGTAATCGGGTCGTTAAACGTCCTTTTCAATTATTTGCTGATTCCGCGATTCGGTTTGATCGGCTGCGCCTGGGCTTCGGTTATTTCCACTTTTTTCGGCACTTCGATAGTCGTATTTTTGATGAACAGACATTTATCGCTCAAAAGAACCGGTGCAATCGAGGCAACTTTATTTGTCTTAATCGGGGCTTTTGCCGCAACGATCTTTAAAACTAATATTTTGTCATTACTTGCCGCCGTTATCGGCAGTTTGTTGTTCGCCATCGTCTATCGCCGTAAAATTTCCGATGCCTTCGTGCAGTTTTATAAGATGTCAAAATCAAAACGATTATTTTCAAAGTTAGGATTTTGACATTGTTTTAGGTTTCGTTGAGCCAATTTAATATTTTTGTTTTGTGTGTTTATAATGAGAAGTGATTTTTAAAAGTTATTGTATAAAAATTATATAATTAGAAGGAAAATAATAGCGTGAAAAAAGTGTTAAAAACGGTTTATGACAAAATTCCTCTAAAAAGAGAAGTTTTTTCGATAGTTAAAAAATTCGCCGCTCCGAGCGAGCGAACATACCGGCATCTGCATTTTCGTGGAAATATTAAAGTTAAAATTGACGATTCCCATTCATTTAAGATCAGACATTACGGTTATGAGGTGGAAAATTCCATTTTTTGGGCGGGATTGACAAACGGCTGGGAAAAAGTTTCTTTATCTATATGGATCAAACTGGCTCGCAGTGCCGATGTAGTTTTCGATATAGGCGCGAATACCGGAGTTTATTCGCTGATCGCCAAATCTCTGAATCCGCAAGCCCAAGTTTATGCCTTTGAGCCGGTAAAGCGGGTTTTTGAAAAATTGGAGTTTAACAATCAACTCAACGGTTATGATATAAACTGTTTTGAACGTGCCGCTTCCGACAGCGACGGAACCGCAATTATTTATGATACTGCGGATGAACACACATACTCTGTAACGATTGGCAAAAATTTAAATGCGCCGGATGTTCCGGTTAAATCAGTCAATATCGAAACGGTCAGGCTGGATACGTTAGTTGAGAATTTGAGAATACCCAAAATTGATTTAATCAAGTTGGATGTCGAAACTTATGAACCTGAAGTTATTGAAGGATTAGGCAGGTATTTAGAAGAATTTAAGCCGACAATGCTGGTCGAAGTTTTAAATGATGATGTCGGGCGCAGAATAGAATCGCTTGTGAACGGGAAAGGTTATGTTTATCTTAATCTTGACGAAGAAATGGGAACGATCAAACCCGTTCGGCATATATCTAAAAGTGATGATTACAATTATCTTATTTGCAGCGAGGAGGTAGCAAAATTGGTTATGAATTAGTGTTGTTACATTTGACCTGATTTGTTCATTTTATATAGATTGGTTCGATTGGTATCATTGCCGTAAAATAAGTTTTGAGGAAGTTGAACCGACGGTTTAGCCGCATTGATTCAAACCGAAATAATGTATTTATAATTAATGAAATTAAAGATTTTCCATATAATACCTAATTTAGGAAATGGCGGTGCAGAGCATTTGTTGATGAACATTGTTTCCAAAACGTCCCGAAGTAAATTTTCACACACAATTTTCGTTCTCAGACCTTCAGGAGGATTTGCGCCGATAGTCCGGCAAAACGGTGGCGAAGTAATCGAACTTAATCTTACCGGCAAACGACCTTGGTTTGCGGCAACGCGCAGAATAATCCCGATCATCAGCCAACGGCAGCCTGATCTGGTCTTATCTTACTTATATGATGCGTCAATGGTATCGAGTTTGGTTTCCTTCGCTAACAGAAATATCCCTTTAATTACCACACTTCACTCGCCGGCATACGATTCGGAAACTATCAAAGCAGGCGATTGGTCGCCCCGAAAAGTAAAAATTTTACAAAAAATAGATGAATTCTCAGCGAAACTTACAAAACCTAATTTTGTTGCTTGTTCAAACTATGTTGCTGAATCCTATAAAAATAGTTTGGGTATTGATTCGTCGAAAATAAGAGTGATTCATAATTTCGTTCCTTCAAAATTTTTAAACACAGAATCCCAAAAATCTCAAAGGCTCAGAAAATCAATCGAAATTCCGAAAGACGGCTTCGTTTATCTGACCGTCGGACGGCTTGACCCGCCGAAGGGACAAATATATTTAATGAAAGCCTTTCAGGAGGTTTTGGCTGAAATTCCAAACGCTTATCTGGTAATTGTCGGCGTAGGACCATCGGAGAACGACTATAAAAAAGCAGCCGAAGAATTGAAAATAGATTATCACACCCGTTTTTTAGGAAGCAGAAATGATGTTTGCGAGCTTTTAGAGATGGCGGATGTTTTTGTTTTCCCAACCCTTTTTGAAGGTTTCGGAATTGCTTTGATTGAAGCGATGGCGAAAAAACTTCCGTGTATCTCTACAAATCTTGATGTCATCAGAGAAATAGTTGACGATAACATTTCGGGCATTTTGGTCGAGTCAAAATCCGTGTCCGGGTTAGCCGAAAATATGATTAAATTATTTAAGCAGCCTCAATTAAGAAAAGAACTTGGCGATAAGGCTTTTCAAAAAGTGCAAACGTGCTTTTCCAGCGATGTGATAATTCCGAAATGGGAAGAATTATATTTGGAAATCTCCGGCAAAAATCAATGAAAACTCTTTATCTATGTTATTTCGGATTGCGCGAACCGCTTGTTCAGACGCAGGTTATTCCTTATTTGCTCGAAATCGGAAAATTGACCGATATAAAAATAAGTCTTTTGACTTTTGAGCCGCATTTTAAGGAAAACTGGAGCGATGAACAGATCGAAGCACAAAAGCGGAAACTTAGCGATCAAGGAATAAGCTGGTATGTTTTGCCGTATCATAAAAGTCCCTCTGTTCCTGCTACGCTTTACGATATTTTTCGCGGAGCGATGCTGGCGCAGAAATTAATAAAGGAAGAAAATATCAACATCCTGCACGCACGGGTTCACGTTCCGGCATTAATG
>JACCVN010000041.1 GCA_013698165.1 Parachlamydiaceae bacterium
CAATAGCTTGATGGTAAAGCGGAAGGAACTTCGAGCGTGCGGAATCGATTGAATCTTGATCATTTATTGATTTTAAAAATAAGATGAGCATCCTTGCTATAGGCTCTTGGAGAGTCACTGAAGGCAATTGTCCATTCATTCGATTATTGACTTCCATGCCTAATTTTGTGAAAGCCAGACTCTCCTTAGCTAGAGAAAGGGTATTGGTGCTAAAGGTCTTTAATACCTTTCCAAGGTCTACAGAAGCTGTTGTTGAAACTGGTCCAATCATTAATATTTCCTTGTAAAACTATTGAATTCATATTTAACCTATCTATTTTGAGATAACCGTCAGAGGGGTATATCCTAATTGGATCAGTTTAGAGCGAAGTTGAATGATTAAAAATCCATCCAAGAAAGGGGTTTTATTTTTTTCTAGAGGCAATGGCATCGTAGCACTTTCAACAGTGGAAAAGTTGGAAATGTGTATTGTTTCTCCCTTGATGGTAATTCTATCAGTATGATCAATAGAGCTTATAATGCACTTGTCATGACTCCCACGACCAGAAACATAGGAACCATTAAACGCAGTAAGTAAAATCAGGATGTCATTCTTTGTAAGCAAGTCTTCAGACTTATAATTTTTCGGATCAAAATCTTCTCCGTTTAAATTGATGGCGCCTTTATGTGGTATCCAAAGCTTGTCGAAAATAATTTTAGCATCTTTAGAAATGGAAATACTCGGAAGCACAGCCTTCTGAGTAGTGGTAGGAACAATTTCTTTATCAGAAATTTGGGAGGAACTGTAGGCATTAGCGCGTTGCTCTTTTAAGATCTTTTTGTTCTCGATTTTTTGTATTTGCTCTGCCGCAGCCTTTTTAGCTATGGAAGTCGTAGAAGGCATATTAGAGTGACTTTCGTAATATTCGAAAGGATCCGTTTCAACACTCGTGTCCCTAAGTACCGGTTGGGATTTTATCGAATGATTTAAACGATGCTTCTTTTCCAGCTTCTGCTGTTGTGGCTGCATGGATTGTTTTGTTTTTTTTATGGTCTTTGTAGGAATTTCAAAATTGAGGTTAATGTCAGGGGGGGAATAAGGACCAATCTTCGACAGAACTCTTTTTCTCTTTTCAAAATCATTTAAGTATAATTGAAAAGTATATTTTCCTTCTGTTTTTGTAGTAATTTTGATCAGATCTTCGTTGAATAAATCAAAAAAACCTTTATTGTTTTGGAAATATAATTTACTATCCTTTATCCTATTGATTAGTTCTTCTGCCAAAAAACTTTGATTTGAGAAAAGAAGATATTCAATACGGCAGCTAATATAAAGTGCCATTGTCACCTCATATTCATTTCGTTCATCGATACCAATTTTTTGAATACTTTGAATCATTTTTACGTATTCATCAGGATTTTTAGGCCCAAAGGAAAAAAGTTCTTCTAAAATCGCTATTTTATTTCTAGTATATGGATGTAACTGAAAGGCTTTAAGGTATGCTGAAATAGAAAGGTAATAAGCATTAGTAATTTGTATTTCAGATGTGAAAGAGACATTTACCACATGATCGCGGTTGAAACGGGCCATTTCTAAAATCAATGAAAATTTTTCAAATTTCGGCAATAAACCTGCCAGGTTAAAAAGACATGTGTTTAACTCTATAGAATCCATTGGATCAATTAAATATTTCAATTTTCTATCCAAATTATAT
The DNA here is from genome assembly GCA_013698165.1 of Parachlamydiaceae bacterium. Classification (GTDB taxonomy): domain Bacteria; phylum Chlamydiota; class Chlamydiia; order Chlamydiales; family Parachlamydiaceae; genus JACCVN01. The sequence continues at coordinate 1,695 of JACCVN010000041.1, forward strand.
AAAAATTTAGATAAAGAAACATTTATCAATAAATTCTCTTGAGAAATTTGATTGTTCGTAACTGATATCTCATGTACTTTCAAATTTTTTATTTGGTATCTAAGCATGCCCAATGTTTGAATAATTCCTGAGCGGTAAGCCGGATTCAAAGGTAATTTTTTCAATAAAGCCCATGATTTTGCTACAACAATAGCCAACATCTCTTTACTTGGGATCTTTAAAGGTTGTAATTCAAATCCGTTGACAGCTGTCGTTTCCGGTAATATTTCGAATTGACATTTTTCAAAAATTTTGTACATCCTAACATTTGTCATTTCGGTCATCTCTCTGAATATTCCTAAATTTTGAGGCTTTTCTAGCAATGCAAAAAATGCCTGATGATTTAGTGAGCCATGAAGAACCTTATAATTTTTGTAAAAGTGACCATTTAATTCCTCAACCCCCTGTGAGCTATATAAATACTTAGGCTCTTGATAACACTTTTTTACCATATTTTCACGAATACATGTTTTCATAAACGTAATTAACGAAAAAACAATGGAAAGGTTTACTTGATAAAGTTGGAAAGATAATAATGGATCTTTTTCAACTAAATTGTCAGCTGCATACAGATTTGGCAGTAATGTTTCATTAATATACTCGAGAAAATTGGTGATGCAGTCGCGTGGTATGGTAAACCGCCCAGAACCTGAAAAATTATCTTCTTCTAAGCATATTAGCAGATCCCCTAGATTTCTAAATACATCTGCATTGAAATTTTTGTTTTTTATACAAAATTTATAATTATTATCATAAAATCTATTCATTTTTTGATAACTACTTTCGATACAACTATCGACCCCCATCGTCAAAATTTTTCTGATTTCTATCAACTCCGATCGCTGGGGAATGTTCTTTTCGACACTATTTGTGGCAACAATATGGGCCACACCCTCTGTTTTCATTTTAGAGTACAACTTTAATTTTATCTGTACACAATCATTCAAAAGGTTGCTTTGAAGAGCAATACCTAGATATTCTTTACCCTTTATCGGATCAGAATCATCAAAATTCAAGCCGAGTATTAAAAATTCTCCTAATTGATAATGAGCAATAAAAAAGAGAATGGAAGAAGGTTTAGATTTTAAGATAACCTGTTTTAAAGCATTTCTAGTAAGGGATAGATCATAACCATGTTGAAGTTCAGGCCTGTTGAATATTTGTGAAAGGGCATATTGAGCCTTGGCTTTCAATTGGTTATCGTTATCGGTGTAGATGATTTTAAAATAGAGTTCCTTCATCTCCTTAAATCCATTTTCATCTTTTTTTAGGTCTTCATTCTGCGATTGCCGGATAAGTTCTGCTAATCGAAATTTCACTTGTGAGGCAAAAGGCTCCTGCAGCTGTTCTGTCAGTAGAGTTTTAAATATTTTGTAGGCCTGTTGAAGATTGAAAAGATCGAGATTGTCCACACGCATCATTAAATAAGCGAGATAATATCTGGCAATTTGGCTTTTTTCCTTAGATAATTTTGTTCTAAGAATCGACGAAAGTGCCGTGGCCAAACTCTTCATAAGTTTTGAAGTTGATTCATCCGGATTGATAATGACATCATGACATTTTGCAATCAGCAGCAAATGACGTCGAAGCTGCTCTTCATAAGAGTCCGCGTAGGCAGAGTTATCAATAATATTGATACCGAAATTAATATCATCAAGAAGATTCTCTTGGATAGCAAGAGCGGTATTAATTTCTTCCAATTCGGAGCAGTGCTGTACGACAAACTGGCAATATTCGCAACGAATATAATTTTCAATTTTGTAATCGCCTTCCGTTTGAGCTGCTGCAAGCGCTTCGTGGTAAAGGTGAAGAAGCTTCGAGTGTAGCTTCTCAATTGAGTCTTGATCGTTTATTCCTTTTAAAAATAAGATGAGCATTCTTGCCGCAGGCTCTTTGAGAGTCATTGAAGGGGCTTGTCCATTCATCTGAGCACTCATTTCCTGACCTAATTTTGTGGAAGTCAGGCAGTCTATAGCTAAAGAAAGAGCTTTGCTGCTGCAAGCTTTTAAAACCTTATCTAGAACTAATTGAGTTGTTGTTGAAACTGGTCCAATCATGGGTAAGTACCTCATTGAATTATTACACAGAAAACTGATCGATGAAAAATCGCAGCTATAAATCTTCTGAAAGCTATTTTGAAAAACAAAAATTTGTTGAAACTGTTTATTATGCAATTTAGTTAGGATTATAGCAAGTGAAGTTTACTTAGCCCCTTAAAATCTTCAACATTTATTTTCAACAAAAATGAAATGACATAACAAAACCTTCGCGGTTGGATTTTATGGTATCTTCATAAACATAATTACACACAATATCATTAATCACGTGACTGATTTTAGGATTTTTAAGGGTGCTAGACGCAAATTTGATCCATAGCTATGTTGAAAGATTCATTAGAATATTGAGATGGTGTACTTCCAGGATTTGGCAATACTTTAGTATAGGCATCGGACTGCTTCTTAGAGCCGCCAACTAGGCAAAAGACCTACCAATTGGGACTTAAAAGTGTTCATGGGTCCCTTTCAACTTGTAAGCGACTTGGGCAATAAAATAACCGCTTTATGATGGACCAATTCTCGGTGAAGTGGTGAAAGGTCATAATTTGGGTCAATAAGCTCCTCTCCATTACCATGAAGATGTTGCGCACCAGCAATTAATATTGCTATAGCATTTGGAATTTTGTGTTCGGCCTTAAACTCTTTAAGTGCTTGAAGTGTTTCGACCATACTTTGGGTGCGAATAGGGAAAGTTTTTCGTGCCATAGCGTTGAACTGATTTGCTTTTTTTATTTGAATATCAATATAGGTACTTTGAACTTTATTGTATAAATTACAAACCAAATCTAAATTTTCTTTAATAGAAGTATGTTTTTGCTTTTCCATTTCTTGAGAAAGAAACTTTTCACCATTGGCAATAGTTTTTTTCATGAATAGGGAAAAGTATTCACTATAAATACGGGCTGGAGGTTGGAGAGGAGAAAATTTTGCAATCGCTAAATCCTGCAATTTAGGGAGTTCTTCTTTAGAAGGGAAGAAATTCTCTGGCAACTTTTCATTAGCGGCCAGTAACACTTCCAACCATTTTTCTGTTACAATCTTGTTTTGTTCATCAAATTCTTGGACAATTTTAGTATCTAATCTATTAGCCTCTTTTAGGTTATCCCATCCTATGCCATAGACATTGCCTTTGGAAGAGTTTTTGCTCAAAGATTGGATATCATTAAGTAGAAGAGATTTATCTAAAGCCTTTTCCATGGAAGGCACCAGTTCTAAAATGACAATTAAAGGAGCGCGCGACAACAAAAAAGCTGTCAAGGCGACTTGTTCTAAGTGACATTGCATACTGCTATGACGTTCAGGGATCAAAAATAAATTCGCTTCTTTTAATTTCTGAACATTAAATTGACGCGTTACATTATATGATGAAAGTAGATGTTCCAATTTATGGTCTCGCTCTTGTAATTCCTTCCTTGAAATCGCGCACATGTTTTTCGAGGTTGTTCCTACTTTCTGCACTTCGCTGTCATATAAAAAACTAAAAACACTTTTCATGCTTGAATCAAAGTTAACGTTCATTTTATCTCCATATTTTGATATTATAAAAAACTATTATAAACTATATCAAGATATAAGTAAACTAAAAGCTGTTTAGTATGCCGCCAATTTAGAAATGGCCCCTTTTTCACAAGATAGAAATGGCCTCTTTTTCATTATAATATTATACGCAAATATCGTGTTCTACAATAACGCCGAAAAAAGAGATTTCATCATCTTTTTC
>JACCVN010000062.1 GCA_013698165.1 Parachlamydiaceae bacterium
TATTAATACTCTTTGTAAAATTGATGAAGCATATAGTACAATAACCGTTTGGCAGGAATTGGAAAATCAAAGTTTTATTGCCAATAAAATTGCTCCCGATTTAAAACAAATAAAAACAGTAAAAGAACTTTTAAACAAAAAATACGAATTCCAAAATTGGTTTCAAAACAATCTAGCTGAACTTTTGATGATTAAACTTGATCTTTGCGGACACGATTTAACCGACCTCCCCTCAGAAATAGGGCAGTTAGCGCAACTAAGGGAGCTAAATCTTGCCGACAACAAGTTAACCATTCTGCCAGCTGAAATAGGGCAATTAGTGCAACTAAGGGAACTGAATCTTTGCGACAATGCGTTAACCTTTCTGCCAGCTGAAATTTGGCAGCTATTGCAACTGCAGGAATTAAATCTTGGTGGAAACCAGTTTACCTCTCTACCAGCTGAACTCGGGCAGTTAGCGCAACTATACAAACTGGAACTTCAAGATAACCTGTTAACCATTTTGCCTGCCGAAATTGGGCAGTTAGCACAACTACACGTTCTAGATCTTCGAAAAAACCAATTAACCTTTTTGCCTGCTGAAATAGGGCATTTAGCAAATCTAGAGGATCTGCAACTTGGTAATAACCTGTTAACCTTTTTGCCTGACGAGATAGGACAGTTAGCACAACTAAAAGATCTGGATTTAATTGAAAACCTATTAACCTCTTTGCCTGCCGAAATAGGGCAGTTAGTGCAACTAGTTAATCTGTATCTTAGTAATAACAAGTTAACTTCTCTGCCTAACGGAATAGGTCAATTAGAGCAACTAGAGAGATTGGATCTTGATAATAACCAGTTAACTTCTCTGCCTGGCGAAATAGGGCAGTTAGCGAGTCTAAGTTTTCTAGATCTTCGTGATAACCAGTTAACTTCTCTGCCTAACGAAATAGGTCAATTAGCGCAACTAAAGAGTTTGGAACTTGGTCAAAACCAGTTAACTTCTCTGCCTCGCGAAATAGGGCAGTTAGCGCGTCTAAGTGTTCTAGATTTTCGTGATAACGTGATAACTTCATTGCCTCGCGAAATAGGTCAGTTAGCGCCACTTAATTTCTGTGTTTTTTCATAAGAACCAGTTATTGCAAATTTTCGTAATTTTTAATATTTTCTGAAAAGAAATTAACAAGTTCAATATTAAAGTACAGTCCTTAAAGATAGTCTTCAAGCCATTGGCCTAAGAAATTTTTATTTAGGATGTCAGCGCTTTTTGTTTTTAAGTCTTTTTTTCTAAAATATTTGATTTATGTTTATCAAGATATCCGCTCTTGATTTTACTCAGTAATATGATGAACGATGATATTTAGGCATGCAATGAGATGGCAGGGGTGATTTGTCCCGATCGGCATTTCTGAACGAAAAAGGTAATCAGGCCGTCTCGGCCTGATTCTAATGAAAGCCTAAATCATGTGCATGTCATAGGTGAGGTAATGCTTGATTATGACCTTTCGAAATTTTTATTCGCGGAAGTCCTATACAGAGCAATCGAAATATTAGGCTAACAGGGTTTTGGTAGCTTGATGCTTAATCATATTATTTTTTTTAAATTCAGTCATGGGAGAATTCAGGAAAAGGTAAGATACAAAACCGGCAACAATGGAAAACCTACAATATTTAGGTTTTCATTAGAATCAGGCCGAGACGGCCTGATTACCTTTTTCTTCCGACGAAGGAGGGTACTTGCACTGTTACTCCAAATCAGACTTTATGGAATCCAAGGGCTTCAAAATCGAATGTGTATACATGTACAAAATGAGTGATAGGATCTTTCTCTATCGCTCATTGAAGAGCTTTTCTTGAGTTATAGGATTCTGCAGAAGCCAATATCTTGTATGGCGCAATTGACCGGTTTTAACTAATGCACCTTTTTCGACCAGGTCTGCCAAATCACGGGTTGCTGTAGCTCTCGAAGTTTTAGTGATTGACATGTAGTTATCGGCACTGAGGCCGCCGGCAAATCCATCCGCGCCTTCAGCAAAGATCCTGATTAGTGCTTTTTCTTGCCTAGGATTGATTTTTCCATTCAACGAATTCATTACTTTGGATTTGTTGACCAGAAAGTCAATGCGTCGAACTGAACTTTCTTGTGCTTGTATGATAATATCAGCAAAAAAAACTACCCAACTATCAATTTCCAACGTCTTATTACATTGGGCTAGATGACTATAATATTCCTTTTTTCTAGCTTCTATGGCTTGTGAAATGGCTATCAATGTCGGATGTCCTAAAGAGTGTGAAAGCAATTTTTCTACTAATGCGCGTCCAATTCTTCCATTTCCATCCTCAAACGGATGTATACTCTCAAAGTAGACGTGTGCATGGGCGGCCTTTCCAAGGAGGGATAAATCCTCTTGTTTAGCATTGAACCAGTCGATAAAGACCGTCATCTCCTTCATAACTGCAACGGAAGGAGGTGCTTCAAAATGGATAATCGGATCGCCAAATTTGCGTGAAACAATTTGCATAGGCTCATCGTGATAACGATATTTGCCAATCGCTTCAAGATCCGATCTTTGTTGCATAAGGAGGCAATGCCAATGAAATAACATTTCATGAGTAAGAGTTTCTTCATAACTTTCATGAACTTGACACATCAATTCAGCCATTCCTTTTTCAGGAAAAGCAGATTTTTTTGTATCTGTTTGTAGTCCGAAATGGCGCAAGATTGAAGACTGCAGGCTTTCACGTTCAAGAATTTCACCTTCGATACGGGCGCTTTTCATGCCTTCAAGGCAAAGAAGTTCGACAACAAAATGTCTCTTTTCATCCCTGTCAAAGTGATTTAGCACTGCCACAATTCCGCCCGCACCTTGAAGAAACTTTCTTTCAAGGGTGAGAAGGTGGCGATCGTTATAAGTAAAATGTGGCCACGAGGGCTTTTGCCAGTTCCAAGTCATGAGTTATAGGGCTCCTATCTATAACTCATATTTTACGAAATAATGAGTTATATAGCTAGTATAAAGTAGGAATAGCAGAAAAACGAGAATGATTAGGGACTATTGAAAATATATTATTTACTTTTTAGGGTTGCTCTTTTCTTTAACGTCGATCTTCTTCGAAGAAGGTGAACGAATAGTCTCTGATGTTGTATGTAAGATCAAAAGGGAGTAATCAAGAAAGTCTTTTTTGAATTCAGGCCCTTCTTTTAACATAAACATATAAGGATACAGCATGTGGGAAAGATTTTTATTGTCCTTTGTAGGCATCGGTATAATTCTCCTTTAGAGCAGGACTCATAATCACAAAGCAATAGCATATCTTAGAAAGATGATAAAGATCAAGGTCGGAAAAGTAAAAATTCGGGATAAAAGAGAAAAAACGTGTAGTATCACATAACAGGGCAAGAATGTGGGCTGTGGCGTTTCGCAGCAGCCCACGTATTCAAAATTAGAACATATATCCGACAGAGATTCCTAAAGCATTTTTGCTTTCAACCAAGTCAATGCTTCCACCGCCAAGGAACACAGGGATAGAATTATCTTTACCCTTGATTTTCTTGGAAAAGCCATGAGCATAGAAGACTGAAACTTCAGCGCAGCAATTCCAATTATAGGTTGCACCAACAGTGATAATGTTTTCTACGGTATCACATGTTAATACGTTCACAGCTGTTTGTGATCTTCTAACAGGGCTGTTAGCATGTCTGAAACCGGCACGTACAGTAAAACAATCATTGATTGCATAGTCAATTCCAACACGGTAAAAGGTTTGATTCCGGAAACCAAAACCTGGGCCATGTTTAGAGCCCAAAGGTGTAAGGATTTCAGGTGGTGTAACCCTGCTGTTAATGAGAGGATTGTGGAGCGATGTGACTTGGGTCCAGTCGATCCATTCGACATCGAATGCAAGTGTGGCGTAAGGGAGAAACCTCCAAGCAATACCGGCACCAACTTTTTGTGGGATATTTAACAGTCCGCGCTGTGCGAGGAAGCCTTTATACTTATGAAAATGACTCATTTTAGCTTTGGTGCGGTAGGTAACACCTAGGGCTAAGTAATCGCTAATTTGCCATTTAACCCCAATCGTCGCGCCAACACCGCTTGAATAATCATAGCCTTTATTTGTTACTTTGTCAGGATAGAGACTAAAACGAGGGAGCTGGGGAATAGATCCATCTTGAGCAAAATTTTGTAAGCCCTGAACTTTTGCACGTTGTACATGCACGTCAACAGAAACTCCGAAAGAGAGGCAATCGTTGATATTTATTGCAAACACTGGCGAAATTGTTTGGTGAAGATATTCTAAACCTGGATTAGTTCCGTTAATTGGAGGAAGGGGGTTGCCAAGCAAAACGATACGTTCTGTATAACTTGTCTTTTGAAAATCGCGATTATAAAACACAAGTCCAGCCGCCCAGTTCACGCAATTACCACAAATTTCTGTGTAAAAAGTTTTGTTTATCCCGAAATCGCCATTGTAAAAATCTTTAGTCTTAAAAGCGTCAAATTTTCTGTTTACTAACGGGTTGAGAGCGCCTGTTTGCGTCCGGTTGTTCTTTCCGCGAATATGGCCACGGTCTTGAATCCAGTCAATGCCGAAGTCTAGACGGTCACCGACGTCGACAATTCCGGCAGGGTTGTAGGCTCCGGCATAGGCATCTTGAGGGTACGCGATACCTGTGGCTGCCATCCCTGTGGCTTTTCCGCCGGCTATAAAGCCTTCAACATTTTCAGGAAGACCGAGAGAAGCTAAAAGCCCCAGGAAAGCCAATGTTTTCAAATTTAAACATTTCATTTTATGAAAGCTCCTTGTGAAGAAATCTATTGCCATATTTTTATAATGAATGCTGAAAAATTTTGCAATTTAAAAGGATTGTGAGGGATACATATACTGCCCAAATTCTCAGATTGAGCTAAGGGCAGTATATACTCTATGTTGAGTATATTTATGATTGTTCGGTCAGTTGGTAGATTTCACGTTTGGGCACGCCACGCAATTTTGCAGCCATTTTTATAGCTTCAAGGTGGGATATGTGGTAGGTCTTCTCGATCATTTTGACATGCTCAACGGGGGATAAATCACTCCA
>JACCVN010000084.1 GCA_013698165.1 Parachlamydiaceae bacterium
TTTGAATGCTTTCTATTAAAATTGAACTTTGAGAACAGTCTGATCTGCCAATTTTATCTCGCGTCGTTTTAGATGATCCTCAACTGACATTGTTGCAAGAGAAAATAAGGTTCCATCAAGAAAAGACAATCTTCCTTCGTTAATTGAATTTTCAAGAGACTTCACCTCAAAAACCATAGGATCTATTTCGCTTTTCTTCAAACAGCATTAAAACACATTGTTCCTTCCTTTGCTTTACTGAAGAGGTGAAGTTGGTTTCTGTCCTTGTATTTTGAGCGTCGATTTGGATGGTTCTGACTTCTAAAGATTGCTTGCTTAGACAAAAAATGCAATGTTAATTAAATCAAAGGGAGGACTTTAAAACAAAAGCATTTTGGAAAAAATACAAACAACTAACTTCTAAAAAAATAAACTCCGTTTTTAAGTTTCAAATTCAATGTTGCTTTCTGCTATCTGGTTTTGCGATATTGGCAAGAAGCACCCCCCGAAATAGGGCTTTCGCAATTTACTGAAAAAACTAGGAGGCAAGATATGAGTTTCATTACTGTTGGCAAAGAAAATAACCAGGATATCCAAATTTATTTCAAAGATTGGGGAAGTGGGCAACCGATTGTCTTCAGCCACGGCTGGCCATTAAGTGCTGATGCCTGGGAAGATCAGATGTTATTTCTGGCCTCAAAGGGATATCGATGCATTGCTCATGATCGCCGTGGACATGGCCGATCGAGCCAACCATGGAATGGTAACAATATGGATACTTATTCTGATGACCTTGCAGCACTAGTTAAGGCTCTTGATCTAAAAAAAGCGATTTTTGTTGGCCATTCGACTGGAGGCGGAGAAGTTGCGCGCTATATCTCTCGTCATGGGACTGAACAAATGTCCAAAGCAGTGCTAATTGGTGCAGTAACTCCCATTATGATAAAGTCTACTAACAATCCAGGAGGATTGCCAAAAGAGGTCTTTGATGAGATTCGTGCGAATGTTGCTGCTGATCGCTCTCAATTTTTCAGAGACTTAAGTGCCCCCTTTTATGGGGCTAATCGGCCAAATTCTAAAGTTTCGCAAGGACTTCGCGACTCTTTTTGGCTACAAGGCATGCTGGGAGGTTTTAAAGGGATTTTTGATTGCGTTAAGGAATTTTCAGAAACAGACTTTACTGAAGATCTCAAAAAATTTGACATCCCTACTTTAATTCTTCATGGTGACGATGATCAAATGGTGCCAATAGGTGATTCTGCGCTGCTTTCTTCCAAGCTTATCAAAGGTGCAGAACTTAAAGTTTACAAGGGCGCTTCACATGGAATGTGCTCGACCCATAAAGACCAGGTCAATAGTGATTTGTTAGCTTTTATCAGTCAGTAATATCAGACCCGGCTTTAGGATTTTAGGGGTGGTAGTCACAATTTTTCGAGAACCTCTCAAATGGGACTCCCCTTTCCCATTTATTCGATCAATACAATTAAAGCTTGCCATTTTTTTTGAAGATGAAGCAATAATGCTAAAGGATTTCAAATAAATTAGATGAAGTTTGTTATTTTTTTGAAATTCTAAAATTGTTTTTTTAAAAGATTGTTTAGAGGAGCTACTATGAAGAAATTATCGTTTTTGTTTTCGTATTTTATGATTCTATTCGGCCTATTTTTAAATTTTGGAACCGATCTAGAAGCAGCTGAATTCCCCCTTCAAGCATCTTATGCGGTTGACACTTCCTGGGCAACGGCGTATCAGTCTACTATCACTGTTAAAAATACTTCAAGCTCCCCAACCTCTTCTTGGATTGCAAGTTTTACGATGCCACAGGGATATTCTCTTAGCCCAAACCTTTCTCCTGGAGGAGTATCCGTAAATGGTCAAAATGTGACTGTAAAAAGCTCATCAAAGAACGGCGTTATCGCTGCAGGAGGTACAGCAGCTTTTAAAATCTTGATTGTCATGCCTATATCGGCTCCAACAGTGATCAACAATCTACAAGCCGTAGCTAATGCAACTACCACCCCTCCCCCTCCTCCACCTCCTCCGGTTGTCCCGGTTGCCCCCGTTTTAAAGGCTATAGAAGCCACTTCTGCTCAGAACTTTACGGTTTCGTGGAATAGTGTTACCAATGCAACGTCTTATACTTTGCAGCAAGCCACTACAAATAATTTTACGAATCCACAAACTGTTGCTCAAGGAAATATCGTTTCTAAGGTATTCACCAACCAAGAAAATGGGGTCTACTACTATAGAGTATTAGCCACAAACGCTTCTGGAAATAGTCCTTTTAGTAATGTTCAAAGCATTACTGTATCTCAACCGACACCTATACCTCCAGTGATTGAAGGCATAGAACATTCTGCTTGGTATATCGACTGGACAAGCTGGTTCAATGGTCCTCCATTTGTTATTCCATCGAATAATAATGTTCTAAATATTTTTGTAGGCGCCCTAATGTATGGTTCTGATGATAAACCTACTATGGGAGGATTTGGAAATATGACTCTTCCTCAAATGGATCTTTTCACTGCTTATTGTGCCGCTCAGCAACCTCCTATCGGGGTTAAGGTTTCTATTGGAGGTTTTGGCGGAATGTATGACCATTGCTGGGATTTGCTGAAAGCAGATAATGTGCATGCATTTGCTCAAGGACTGGTTGATTTTTGCCATGCTCATGGTTTGATTGGCGTTGATTTTGATTACGAAGCCTTTAGCTCGGATGAACAAGAAAATCTTGTTGGAATGCTAATTAAAGAATTTAAAACAATCGATCCTAATTTAGAGTCAAGCCTATGCTCAAATGCAGGTTTTGGACCTAATTTCCCTTGGCAAGCAGCTGTACAGAACATCTTAAATGCTGCGACAATGGCACCAGGACATTCTGCAGTCGACAGGTTTTACATCATGTCTTATTACAATTCTATGCAAGAAGAGCAAAATTGGATTAACGGTTGGGCAGACTGGTTAATTACAAATTACGGATTCACCCCTGCAAGAGTTGCTGTAGGTATTGATGATTACGATGCGCATGCCTATGATCCAGTAGCATTTGCCGCTTGGGCAGCTACTATGGGATATAGCACAGCTCATTGGGCTTTCGATCCTGCAAGACCCATTAATTGAAAAAATTGGGCCGGCAGATTAAGCCGGTCCTATTCGCCTACCTTTTGAAACTAAACCGCAACGGTTGATGATCGTCCCCCACAAACCTTATTAAGCCCAAATGGTGATGAGCCAACACCAATTTTGACACCACCCAAGTCCCGTAGATACGCAAAGAGTAGAGAAATAAAATAGTATAAAAATTCTAACGTTGAAAGAGCAAAAGAATCAGGTGAAATTAAATTCATCAATTCTTATATTTTTTTTCCTCATCAGCGATTGATTTCAAATCCTTATAAAGATTAATTCTTGCTTTTTATGTATAAGTGTAGTATAATAACTTTTTAAAAAGAGGATCTTTAAATGAAAATTGAAAATAATTCCTATAATCTACCGCACGGTGCAGTCTCTACGCCATCCGTATCAATCGAAATTGAGGGGCATAAATATACTAAGATTGGTGAGTCTTACAAAGCCTTAGGCCTTAAGAATACTGCGGCAAAAATTATTGAAATATTATTCCGTGGAATTATTGCCTTAACCATTATCCCGTTGGCTTTTGAAAGTTTCAGAAATAAGTTTGCTACACTCGCTGAGGAAATTGCTTCGGGTAATGAAAAAACGATTTATTGCCATCCAGTGCTTACAGAAGATTCTAAAGAAAACTTTTGCACAACTTTGATTAATAAAGTTAAATCTTCAACAAAAAACTTAACACCCTTCAATTCAGCCACCTTTGTTATAAATACTAACTCCTCTTTCCTTTCAAAAGCTAATACAAAGAATGGTCCAGCATTACATCAGTTTATTATAAAGGACACGCTTAATGGCGAGCTTGACAACAAAAAAATTGTAGCCGGTCTTGAGGAAGCAATAAAAAGCATCCCTACAGAAAAACATGTTAAAGATTACGGATGGACGATTCTTTTCCAAGGGAAAAATAAAAGTTACCAAGGAATAGAAGGCGCGTCAGATTGCGATTCACGTTCGATTGCAAAAGGTAGTGAAGCATTACGCGTTTTCATGGATAGAAGTAAAAATATGGGCTTCGAAAAGCAGACAATAAAAGATGGCTTCCCCTCTATTGATAGTACTAAAACAATTCTTATTTAATTAAGTATAAAACTTTGGAAAAAAATGCTACCACAAGTTTCTGCGCTGCAAACATTGCATAATCCCGATGTGGAGGGTTGGTGTGAGTTTATCGAAATTAGAAATAAGGAAAAGGAAATACCCGCGCCATTTAAGCCTGTGGAAACCTTAATT